>JAODNL010000666.1 GCA_025465405.1 Pseudonocardiales bacterium
GGCCGTCAGGTCGAGGCTGGCGTGCAGTTCGGCCACCACCTCGAGCGCGTGCGAGAGATGTGCGGCGACCGCGTGCCGGTCGGTGTCGACCGCCGAAGTGCCGACCGCCGAAATGCCGACCGCCGAAGCGGCGACCGTCGAAGCGAGGCCGAGATCGAGAGCAAGCCGGTCGTAGAGCATGACCACGCGCTGGGCGGGCGTCGCGGTCAGCACGCGATCACGCAAGTAGCGTGCGCGAGCGTCGTCGGCAGCCATGTCTTCCTCCTCCGGCTACTTGGTGGTCGACGTGCTGGGGTTGAGGCTCGTGAGCATCGAGGTCAGGAACGTCGACTGCGACTGCAGCTTGGCCAGCATCGACTGCATCGCCGTGTACTTCGCCTGCAGCCCGGCCTGGATGTCGGACAGTCTCGACGTCCAGTCGTCAATCTGATGGTTGAGCGTCGAGGACTGCGCGTTGGCCGAATTGATCGCCTGCGTGACAGCACCCGTCGTTGGATCGGTTGCGGCGGTGGCGGTGGTGTTCAGCGCGGCGGCGAACGACCCGGCCACGGCGGTGCGGGTGCCGGCCGGATCGGCTGCGTATGCCGCGGCGAATGCGGCGGCGTCGAAGCTCATCGTGCCGGTCTTGTCGATGTCGATGCCGTAGGGCTTAAGGCTCCCGCCGGCCGCGGTGCCCTTGCTGACCGCGAACAGCATCGACTGCGACAGCGTCTGCGCGTCCAGGTTGCCCTGCAGGATCGCGCCCTTGCTGGAGTCGGAGGCGATCTCCGTCGACGCGGCGTTCGCGGCGCTGACGAGCGCCTGCACCTTGCCGCTGATCGATGCGGTGTCCGGGCCGACGGAGATGCTGACGTTCGTCGCGATGCCGCTGATCGAGAACGTCACGCCGGGGATCATGCCGCTGAAGGTGTTGGTGGGGCTGCTCACCGCGTAGCCGCCGGCCAGCGGGTCACCCACCGAGATCTTGGCGTCCTGCGCGGCGACGACGGTCTGCGGTGCCGCGCTGAACCCGGTCACGGTGAACCCGGCCGCGGCTCCGGTCGTGCTCGACACGAGCTGCAGAAGCGGGCCGGAGTCGGCGTTGACGACGCTCGCACGCACGCCCACCTGCGCGCTGTTGATCGCCGCGGCCACGTCCACGGCGGAACCCGAGGTCAGTGTGATCGGGTGCAGCGTGCCGTCCGACGACGTGACGGTGATGCCCGCCGACGGCGTGCCCACGACGTTGCCGGATGCGTCGGCGGCGACGGTGCTGAGCTGCGCGCGGGCCAGCTGAACGACGTCGAACGAGGTCGTGCCGGGCGCCGCCGAACCCGTCGAGCTGGCGAGCACCCCTGGCGTGGACGAGCTCGCGGTGGTCCCCGTCCACGCACTCGGGTCGATGAGCGCCCGCGCCGCGGTCTGTACGGCCGAGACCTTCGTGTTGATCGCCTGGTAGGCGGACATGATGGCCTGCTGCACGGCGAGCTGGTTCTTCAGCCTCGTCTGTGGCAGTGCCTGGGCCTGCATCAGCTGCGTGATGAGCGCCGTCGTGTCGATGGAAGCGGCCGCGCCCGTCAACAGCCCCGAGACGTTGAAGCTGCTCGGTGAGGTCATCGGGCACTCCCGGGTCGGCGCGACAGGGATATCGCGACAGGGATATCGCGACAGGGGTACAGAGCGGGACGCGGTGCGCGATGGAATCCGGGGCGAGCGGACCAAGTGGGGGTTAGTCCGCCCGCCCCGGCGTCGCTTGCTCCTACTGGAGCAGCTTGAGAATCGCCTGCGGCGCGGAGTTGGCCTGGGCGAGCACCGATGTCGCAGCCTGGGTCAGGATCTGAGACTGCGTCATCTGCGTGACCTGGCTGGCCAGGTCCGCGTCGGTGATGTTCGACCGCGAAGCCGTGACGTTCTGGATCGCGGTGTTCAGGTTGGACACGGTGTAGTTGAGCTGGTTCTGCGTGGCACCGATGCCCGCGCGGCTGGCCGAGACAGTGGCGATCGCGGCGTCGATCGAAGTGATCGCCGCCGATGCCCCCGTGGTGAGGTTCACCGCGTTCGTCCCCAGCGTCGTCGAGTCCGACTTGGCCAGCGTCATCGAGATGGTGTCGCTGGCGTTCGCGCCGACCTGGAACACCTTGGCGGTGTACGTGCCGTCCAGCAGCTTGGTTCCGCCGAAAGCGGTCTGGCTGGAGATGTTGTCCAGTTGGGCGTTGAGCTGGGTGACCTCGGACTGCGCCGCGGTTGTCGCGGCCGTGTCCTGCGAACCGGTGTTGGACGCCTGAACGGCCAGGGTCCGCATACGCTGCAGGATCTGCTGCGCGGTGCCGAGTGCGCCGTCCGCGATCTGGGCGACGTTGATGCCGTCCTGCGAGTTGGCCACGGCCTGGGTCAGGCCGTTGATCTGGCTGGTCAGGCCCTGGCTGATGGACAGGCCCGCCGCGTCGTCGGCTGCCTTGTTGATCCGCAGGCCGGACGACAGCTGGCTGAACGCGCTTTCGAGCTTGGACTGGTTCGCCGAAAGGTTGTTGTACGCGTTCAGTGCAGCGACGTTGGTGTTGATACGAAGACTCATTGTCTGCCTCCCAAACAGAGTCTCAATGCCCGGAATTGGGCCGCCGATCCATCCGTGGATCGAACGTTCTCGCTATCGGCGCTCACCGATCGGACTTGAGCGGTGTGCGTAGATCAACTCATGATGTGCTCGGGGCGCGGCCGGACGACCGCCCGCACCTCGCCGAGCAGGGTCGTCGCCTGCAGCCGGCTGGCCAGCGTCGACCGCGCGGCCACGGCGGTGCAGTAGGCCTCGCGGCCTGCTGCGCGGCGCCGGGACCCGGTGTCGTGCTCGGCGGGTTGCGACGCGGCGTCGTGGCTGCGCATTCCGGCGCGCAACATCGCCAGCGCTTCCGATCGCAGCTGCGACACCCGGGATTCGGTCACGCCGAGTTCATCGGCGATGTCGAGCATCTTGCGCTGGGCGAAGAAGTACTGCTCCACGACCGTGCGCAGCCGGTCGGGCAGCTCGGCGATGGCGTCGCGCAGGTAGCCGATCTGCTCGCGCTTGATCAGCAGGTGTTCCGGGCCGTCCGACGACGACGGCAGCAGATCGGCCCCGTCGTCCTGGGTGAGGCCCTGCAGGCTCAGTACCGACGCGCGCCGCACGTCGGAATCGACTGCGTCGAGGTCGTGGACGCTGACGCCCATCGCATGAGCGACCTCCTCACGCGAGGGTGTGCGACCGAGCGCGGCCGCCAGCTGGTTGCGCGTCGCTTCCAGATCGCGCGCCTTGCCACGCACCGCGCGGCTGGCCCAGTCCATCGTGCGCAGCTCGTCGGTCAGCGCGCCGCGGATGCGGAACGCGGCGAAGCGCCCGAACGGCACGCCGCGCGTCACGTCGAAGCTCTTGGCGCTGAGGACCAGGGCCATCATGCCGGCCGAGACGAGATCGTCGCGGCAGACGTGAGAGGGCAGCCGCTGCAGCAACTCGCGCACGAGGTGGCCGACGAGGGGCATGTGGGTGCGGACGAGCTCGTCCTCCGAGGGCAGCGCCTCGTCGTACGTCTCTTCGTACCGGATGGCGATTGCAGCCGTCACGGCCGTCCTCCTGGGAGCGGTGTCCGGCCTTGGCCGGACTGGCCTATCCCCGCCGGAATTTCGGCGCATCCCCCCGGACGTTGCTCGCCTAGTCGATCTGTTAGATCCGTGTGTGTAAGGTCGACGTGAAGTGATGTCTACCGGATGCCACGACTCCGTGCAAGTCCACGCGGCGAAATTGGGCCAACGACATACCGGCCCCCGCAAACTGGGTGGGCAGGCCGGGCACGCAGCGTGCCCAGCTCGGGCGGCTCAAGATCCGCACGGGCTCGACGATGGTGTGCTCATGCGGGATGTGTACCGAGGTGGCCTGGCCACCCATGACAGCGACGTCATCGCGGACGCGTTCGGCTGCGTGTCCGGCGTGCTGTGGGCCGAGCGCGAAGCCCTCGAACTGCTGCTGTTCACGCTGGTCCAGGAGCAGCTGATCCTGACGTCGGGCTCGACGCGGTGGCTGCATCGGGCCGACGCCCAGGTACGCGCCGCAGTGGAGCGGCTGCGATCCGGCGAGGTGGTGCGGGCCGCCGAGGTGGAGGCTCTCGCGCTGGCCCAGCGGCTGCCGCTGCAGACCACGCTGGCCGAACTGGCCGATTCGGCCCCCGAACCGTGGCCGATGGTGCTCACCGAGCACCGGACCGCGCTGCGGGCGCTCGTCTTCGAGGTCGAGGCGGTCGCATCGGACAACCGCCGCCTGCTCGAAGCCGGCGAAGCGGCGATCCGCGGGACCCTGGACGGCCTCGGCCTGTCCGTCGCCACCTACGACGCGAGCGGCAGCGCCGCCCGCACGGCCCGCGGCCCATTGCTGTTCGACGAGCAGGCCTGAGGTATGGCCGGGACGTTCGGCGGGATCGAGCAGGCGTCGGGTGCCCTGAACGCCGCCCGCTACGGGCTGGACGTCGTGTCGCAGAACATCGCCAACGCGAATACTCCCGGCTACACACGGCAGGCGGCGCAGCAGGCCAGCGTCGGCGTCAGCCCGAGCGTGCCCACCCTCT
>JAODNL010000667.1 GCA_025465405.1 Pseudonocardiales bacterium
GAGGCATTGCTCTGCGCCGTCGGATACGTCGTGGCCGGCACGGACGAACTGCTGCGCGCCTGGTCGACCGTCTTCGCGAAGCACCGAGTCGAGCGGGTGGAGGTCCCGCTGGGGTTCGAGCTCGGCGAATACACCGAGACGGACTACCGCGGGATCGCGGACTACCTCGCGCCGCTCGAGCGACTGCTGGACGGGCTTCGACCGACCGACGGCAGCATGCGGTGGCGCTACCTGGACTCGTCAGTTCTGTTCGAGGTCTCGCGCGTTCTCGAGGCGCCGTATGACCAGTTCGTCGAACGGGTAGACGTGAGCCAGGGCATCAGCCTGATGGCGGACTATCTCGGCGGCCGCGTCGTACCGGTTGGCCAGGATGACCAGGGGCGCCCGACCATGCAGGCCGAGCGCAACATCTACCTTGCCCAGCCGAACTATCTGGCGTTCTGGGGCGGCAAGCCCATCGATGTCTGCAAGATCGAATTGATTGAGTACGGGCCGCGGTCGCAACGCCTCATGTGGCGCACGATCGCCAGCCCGAACGGTTCGGCGGCGTTCGACGACGGCTCGCTGACGTTCGTTGCGGAGGGGCAGGACCGGACGCGCGTGACGGTGAGGGGACGTCAGCTGTTCACGCTGCCGCCGTTTTGGCAAGCCGTTGACCTCGACCGCTTTCCAGCGATCAAGAACCCGCTGGTCGAGGATGCCTACCGGCGCTTCTTCACCGCGACGTTCGACAATCTCGAGGCATGTTACGAGGGCCGGGACTTTCGGATCGGAAGGGATCCCGAACATCCGGCGGCTCCCTTGCCGACCGCGGCGATGTCGGCATTGCTGGACCTCGCTCGCCGCTGGCTTGCGGAGCAGCCGTTGGCCGATCGCCTGCGCCGGCTGGAACGGGGCGCCGGCACCGATGCTCGTCCTGTGCCGGATCACGTTGACGCCGATGGATTCCGCCACTTCTCGGGTGACGAGGCATCGACTTCTCCACTCTCGTCCACTCGGACCTACCTGGCCGCGTGGCAGCAATTCGCGGACGAGTACACGGCCGCGCTGAGCGCCGACTGGTCCAGGTCGATGCGATTGTGAAGGCGGTCGTCACAGGCGCCACCGGTCTCGTCGGCGGGCATGTCTGCCGTGCGCTGCGGGAGGCCGGGCATGAGGCGCGCGCCGTGGTGCGGACCGCTCGTATCAGCGGTCCGCTCGATCGCCTCGACGTCGAGACGGTTCGGGCCACACTCGACAATCCCGCGTCTCTGGTGGCCGCGATGCGTGGCTGCGATGTCGTCATACACTGCGCGGCCGTCTATGCCTACGGTGTCGCGCGCGCCGCGGAGGTGGAGCGGGTCAACGTCGACGGAACCCGGCAGGTCGTAACGGCAGCAGCGGAGGCAGGCGTGCGCCGCGTCGTCGTGACGTCGTCGTCGGTAACCGCCGGCTCGAGCGGAGGACCCGTCGCGCGCGATGAGTCCGGACGGATCGGCACCGAGTACGTTCCGCCGTACTTCATCAGCAAGGTTCGCCAGGAGGAGGTCGCGTTCGCCACCGGTGCCGAAAGCGGCGTCCAGGTCGTGGTCGCGTGCCCGACCGTCGTGCTCGGCGGTCCGGCGAACCGGCTGGTCCCGAGCAACGCGATCATCGTGCGGTACCTGACGGATCCGACCCGCAGCACGTTCGCCGGTGGCTGCAACGTGGTGGGCGTCGAGGATGTCGCGCGCGGGCACGTGCTCCTCGCCGAGCATGGGAAGCCCGGTGAGCGCTACCTCCTCGGAGGCGAGAATGTCTCGTGGCGCACGTTGCATTCGCTCATCGCCGACCTTGCCGGCGTCGGCGGACCGTACGCCGAGGTGCCGGCGTCGGTGGCACTGGCGACCTCGGCACTGGCCGAGAAGTGGGCGCAGTTGATGTCGATCGAGCCGCTGTCCACCAGAGATGAGGCGCTGACGATCGGCCGTTACTTCTGGTACTCAGCCGCCAAGGCCGCCCAGGTCGGATACGCGTTCGGGCCGGCGCGCGCGGCTATCGCGTCCGCGCTGGCCTGGATCCTGATCGGCGAGCACCTGCCCCGTTGGGTTCGGGACGGGTTGCGTGTCGGTGACGAGGTGCGGGCCGCCCGTCGCCTCATGCCGCGTCCGCTGTGACGGTCAGCCGGCGGGCTCGACGTGCAGGTGCACGCGCAGGACCGCCTCGTCGCCACCGCTCACGTCCACGGTGCCGGCGTACGTACGGCCCGTCGCGAATACCTCAGGGTCGAGTTCCACGGACAGCGTGACCGCCTTCTCGGCCTGCGGCTGCACGGTGACGGAGGCCGGCTTCGCTTGGATGGATGCATTCACCGGATTGCCGTCCGCGTCCTGTATCGGGCCCGGCTTCAGCGAGATTCGCCGGGGGCGGTCATGGCGGTTGGCCACCGTGACGGTTGCGGTGGCCGTCGAGCCGATCGGGCCGCTCATGCCGACATCGAGCAGCCGCTTGCCATCAGCCGACGTGGTGTCGACACCGGCTGACGACGGCCCTGCCGGCGCGGCGGTTCCCTTCCTGGTCCGCACCGTGGAGCTGACGTCACGGAGCACTGCCTTGCTCGCCCGCGAACCCAAAGCGAGCACGTCAGCCGCGTACTCGGTGCCGATGCCGGCAAGATCGCGCCAGTACCTCTCGGTCTCACGGCGCGCGGACTCGAGGTAAGCGCGACCCGTCTCGACCCGGTCGACATCACTGGTGAGCACTGTGCGAGCGAGATCGAAGTATTGACGGTTGAGCCGGATCTGGGTCTC
>JAODNL010000005.1 GCA_025465405.1 Pseudonocardiales bacterium
ATCGAGGAAGTTCTGCGGTTCGCGCCGGCGGCACATGGATTCGCTCGGCAGTTGGTACAAGACATCGAGCTGCACGGGCAACAACTCAAGGCCGGACAACGCGTGTGGATGGCTTACGACGCCGCCAATCGCGATCCGGCCGTGTTCGACCGTCCTCACGAATTCGACGTCCGTCGTGAGTCGAACCGGAAGAATCTGGCGTTCGGGTTCGGTGTTCACGTCTGCATCGCGGCGCCCCAGGTCCGGCTCGAGACTCGGTTGTTCTTGCAGAAGCTTCTCGATCGCTTCCCTCGCTTTGAGTTGGCAGGCGTCGGTCGTCGCGCCGAATCCTTCCTGCGCAATGGCTGGGTCGAACTCCCGATCGTCTTTCACCGGTCTTGAGTCGATGACCGGACCCATCCAGAAGGTGTGAGGCGGGTTTTGACACACGCATACATCGTCGGCGCCGTACGTACAGCCATCGGGACCCGCAAGGGCCTGCTCGCCGATCAGCACCCAGCTGACCTGGCGGCGACGGTCCTGTCCGAGCTGATCCACCGAACCGGTGTCGAGGCGGCCGAAGTCGACGACGTGATCATGGGCTGCGTCAACGCCATGGGCGCGCAGGCTGGCTGCATAGCACGCACGTCGTGGCTGTCGGCGGGGCTACCAGAGTCTGTGCCCGGCGTGACGATTGATCGCCAGTGCGGCTCGTCGCAGCAGGCGTTGCACTTTGCCGCGCAAGCAGTCATGAGCGGAACTCAGGACCTGGTCGTGGCCGCCGGAGTCGAGAACATGGCCATGGTGCCGATCGACGTGAATGGCGTCCTCATCGAGCGATTCGGGCACACGAAGTACGGGCGAGGCTGGCGCGACAACTACGGGGACCAGGAGATATCCCAGTTCCGGGCCGCGCAGCTCATTGCTGACCACTGGAACCTCAGCCGCGGAGCCCTCGAGGAGTTCGCCCTCGATAGCCACCGGCGTGCGGTTCGCGCCATCGATGAGGGTCGCTTCGACGGCCAGATCGTTGCCGTCAACGGTCTCGAAACCGATGAGGGTCCGCGTCGTGACACGACGCTCGCTCGCATGGCTGAGCTCGAGCCGCTACGTCCGGGCTGGGCGGTGACAGCGGCCGTAGCGAGTCAGCTGTCAGTCGGTGCCGCGGCGCTGCTGGTCGCGTCCGAGGAGGCGGTCCGCAGGCACGACCTCGAGCCTCTCGCGCGCGTGCACAGCCTCGCAGTCGTCGGCTCGGACCCTGTGCGCATGTTGACCGGACCGATACCCGCCACTCGAGCGGTTCTTGTCCGCGGGCGGCTGTCGATCGATGACATCGATGCGTTCGAAGTGAACGAGGCCTTCGCCTCGGTAGTCCTGGCGTGGGCAAAGGACACCGGCGCGGCGCTCGAACTGACAAACGTGAATGGGGGGGCAATCCCGCTCGGGCACCCGCTTGGGGCAACTGGTGCCGTGCTGGCGACGAAGCTGATCTATGAGCTTCGCCGGGCCGGCGGGCGATACGGGCTGCAAACGATGTGTGAGGGTGGCGGTCAGGCCAACGCGATGATTTTCGAGCGTGTGTGACGCGAGGGCGTCACACCGCGATCCAGCCGGCATCTACCGGAATGATGCCTGCCGTCACGTAGGTCGCTTCATCGGTAGCCAGGAACACGGCCATGGCCGCGACCTCTTCGGGTTGTCCGAATCGCTTGAAGAGGCTGCGACTGAGCACCTCGTCACGCACTTCCTGTTGTCTCTCGGCCGGCATCGCCGCGAAGAACTTGTGCACCATCGGCGTCTCTATCGGCCCCGGCAGCAGGCAGTTGACACGGATGCCGAGCGGCGCCAGATCCCGGGCCAACGCACGGGTGAGTGAGATGAGCCCACCCTTCGACGAGCAGTACAAGGCGTTGCCATCGGCCGGCGCCAAGAGCCCAGCACCCGACGACACGATGATGATCGATGCGGACGTCGATCGCTTGAGACCGGGAAGGGCAGCCTTGACGAGAAAGAAAGCGGACTTCAGGTTGATGTCGTGGACGCGCTCGAAGTCTTCCTCGCTCGCGTCCGCCAGAGCGCCGACGTGATTGATACCGGCGTTGTTGTAGACGACATCGATCACGCCGAACCGGTCGGTCACCTCTGCCGCAAACCGTTCGATCGCTGCGACGTCGCGCATATCGACGCGTGCAGTCAACACGTCGGTACCTGGTACGTCGCCGCGGACGGCGTCCTGGGTTGTCTCGAGGCCCACCTCGTCTATGTCGCACAGGGCAAGGTTCGCTCCCTGGCGAGCGAAGAGGACCGCACCCGCGCGGCCTTGGCCCCCCGCAGCTCCTGCGATGAGGACGGTCCGGCCGGCCAACCGTCCTGGCCCGGTGGCTGGGCGCTGATCCGCAGTCGAAGTCATATGGCGCTCTCTCTGGTGGCGAGGTGCACGAAGCTCGGGACGCCCGCCTCGTCGTGAACGCGCCCGAATACCGAGGGGGCGAAGTGCGGTCCGATGGCGATGGTGCCGGCGGCGAGCTCGCGCCGAACGTCGTCACGGGCCCGCTGCGCCGCGTCCGGGTCGGTGTCGCTGCGCAGCTGTAGTTCCGGGTGCGTGATCTCGAGCGGACAGTGCATCAGATCGCCCAGAACCATCGCCCGATCGCTGCCGGACGACAGGACGAAGCTCGAATGGCCAGGGGTGTGACCAACCGTGATCGCCGCGGTCAGCCCAGGAGCCATGGTCTGCCCGTCTGCGAAGAACGACAGCCGCGGACGCAGGGCGTCGAGTTGCTCTGACGATGGTCCGCCCCACCCGCTGCCTGATGCAGACGTCCAGTGCTCCCACTCTGCTTCCGCCATCTGGTACCTCGCCCGCGGGAACGTGTACGTCGTCCCGGCCGGTGTCGACGAAAGCAACCACCCGACGTGGTCCGCATGCAGATGCGAGAACACGACCAGGTCAATGTGATGAACGGTCAATCCGCTGCTGGCCAGGCTGTCGAGGAGTTGACCGCCGATGATTCGGCCGGATCGAGAAGCGTCGACCGTCGCGAGGTCAAGATCGGACGGTCCCCAGCCGAGGTCGACGAGGACGTTGACCCTGCCGGTTCGGATGAGGATCGCCCCAAGGCTGAGGACGAGACGCCCCTGGGCGTCAAGTGACTCTGGATGCGCGCCGAACAGGGATGACGCGGCGCCGAACATAGGCGCCGGCTGTAGGTGGATGCTTCCGTCGCGCAGGAACGTCACAGCGGTATCCCCGACGAACATGCTGCTGGTAGGCGATGACACGACGGTCACGCAGCTCTCCCCGACCTC
>JAODNL010000050.1 GCA_025465405.1 Pseudonocardiales bacterium
CTTGGTGCACTACGCGCACGGCCAGACCGAGGTCCTCGCTGTCGGTGCTCGAGTCGAGCTGCCCGTCGCGCAGGCTCAGAGTCGCTACCCGGATGCGTTCCAACCGGAAGTCGGCGTGCTCGGCGCCGAGTGCGCGGGCGCGGTCGAGCGCGGCGGCGGACAGCTCGCGCACCGGCAGCGCGAGGAACGACGGGTCGATTTCGGGCATGCGTCGAACCTAGCCGGACCGGTCAGCAGACTGACAGGCCCCCGTTGTAGCCCTTGACGAAGGACTGGATGCGCTGCAGACCCGTCGTCCCGCGTGCCCCGAACGCCTTGTCCAGGCCGACCAGGTTGAGCATCGCCGACGTCGCCTCGTCCATGTCCGGCGGCGACAGGATGAACGGGTGCTGCGCGTCGCCCTGCGGCAGGTTGACGTCCTTCGAGTAGGCGCCGGTGTAGCACGCCGCGGCGAGCAGCGCGTCCTTCCCGTCGATCGGCCGGCTGAAGAGCTGGTGGCGCACCGCCATGCCCCACCCGACCGCGAACAGGGTGCCGAGAGCGAAGTCCGCGGGCTGGTTGTCGACAAGGCTGACGTTCTTCGTGTTCGGATCGATCCGTCGCTCGGTCAGGCTGTTGTATGCCTCGGACGCGAACTGGTCGCTGTAGTACACCGTGTTGTCGTCGGGGCAGTACCCGAACTCGCTCGCCGCGCTCGCGCCGCACTTCGGGTGCGGAGCCTGGGCGATCTTGACGTCCTGCCACGTCTTACCGGCCGACTTCGCCGCCGCTGTCCAGAATCGGTTGAGGTCGGGCTGCAGGCCACCGGCCGTCTGGTCCTTGGTCGTGTCGTTGGGGTTCAGTACCTGCGCGAGCGTCTCGTTGCCGCCGGTCTGGTAGTCGGAGTCACGGACGAACGGCCGCTCGGTGAACTTTCGGTTGAAGTAATCCGTGCTGTAGCAGAACGCCGACCCGTGCAGCAGGCCGTCGTCGATCGCGCTGAGCCGGTCGAAGCCGTTGCCGTGCGAGATGTCGGCGGACGAGTTGGGCGTCGTGTCGCGCACCTGCAGGTAGCCGTTCAGCGCCTCGTCCAGCTGGGCGCCGGTGGTGCGGAAGTGCGCGGCCCGCCCGGCAACCACGTCGGCGAGGAACGAGCCGGCCGCGCAGTCCGCCTGTGACTCGGTGTCGATCACTGGCACGTTCTCGTCGAACGTCCCCAGCCGCTGCTGGACGGCGTGGCCGAACTCGTGCGCGAACACCAGCGCGACCATCAGGGCGCCGTACTTGTTTGCCAGCACACCGACGAGGTGGTTCGGGTTGCGGTCCCAGACGATCGAGTCGTCGAGACGACAGTAGGCGGCGTTGTCGATGATGAAGGAGGCCTCCTCGGCGACACAGCCCTCCCGCGCCGCGGGGCCGCTGACCTTGCCGGACTGGACGACCTGCGCACCGTCGATCGAATAGAAGCCGCCCTTCAGCGGAGGCAGTGCCTTTCCACCGGCGACGGTCGGGAAGTTGACCTTCCAGAATGCCAGGACGTCGCTCATCGCGTTCTTGACGGTGGTGTCGAGCTGACCGTGGGAGTCACCGACGACGGGGATGTTCGCATTGGCGGCGATGCCGGCCGACGGCTTGCCGGATACGACGGTCGAGCAGCCGGACAGGACCACTGCGGCGGTGGCGACTGCGGCGGCGATCTTGACGGACAGGATGGCTGGACGGCGCAAAGCAGCTCCCTCCACAGTCCTCTCGGGAGCATAGTGCGGGCTGCGCGGCTGCACCGATGTTGCCCACGCATTTGGGAGACTGTAGGTATGGGACGGCACTCGGCAGCGGACGACGATGACGAGTTGCCGTCCGACGAGGTGCTCGCCGCCGTGGATGTCGTGGCCGGGCGGCACCACTCCGTCGAGCATCCCGCTGAGAGCCCGGCCAAAAGCACTGTGCAGGACCGGCCGAAGGCCGACACCGGAACCCACGCCGACCTCCGAATCCTCCGGGAGAACCCATCGGTACGGGCCCGCTGTGCCGCTGCCGTGGTCGTGCCGTTCCTGCTCTACACCGCCGTACTCGTGATCATCGCGCGGACGGACGTCTACCTGTTGTGGATCTGGATTCCGACCGTCAGTGCGGGCGTGCTGGTCGGCACCTTCCTCGACCTGGCCCACCGGCGGGAACGGCAGTCGGCCTCGCGCTAGCTACCTCGGGACCACCATGCCCTGCTTCGCGGCGCCGTATGCGTCCAGGTACCCGGCGATCTGGCTCTCGGCATGCCGGTAGGTCGCGCGCTGCGTCGCTGTGATCGAGGGGTCGGCCAGCGCGGCCGGCACGTCGATCAGCCGGAGCTTGGGCGAGATGTCCATCCAGGTCGGGATCGCCTCGGCGTGGGTGATCGTGAACTTGTGCGGAGCCGTTTCGGTGAAGGTGAACTTGGGCATGACGCCCTCGCGGCTGTCGTCGATCGGGTCCGCATGCCGTGAGATCTGGTTGCCCATGCAGTAGATGACCCACTTGCCGTGGATCTTCTGCATCGGCTGCACGACATGCGCGTGGTCGCCGAGAATCACGTCGACGTCGGGGGACGCGAGTAGGGCGGCTGCCTCGTCGCGCTGCTGTTGAGTGGCCAGGTGGTCGTACTCGGTGCCCCAATGCATCGACAGCACCACGACGTCGGCGCCGGCCCGCTTCGCGCGGTGGGCGGCGGCCAGGATCGCCGGGACGTCGGTGAGGTTGGCGATCCATGGCTTGTCGCCCGGGATCGGGATGCCGTTGAAGCCGAAGGCATAAGCCAGCTGTGCGACCTTGACGCCGTTGGCAGCGGTGACGATCAGCGGCGCGCCCGCTTCGGCGGCCGTTCGCGCGCTGCCGGTGTGTTTCAGGCCGGCCGTGTCGAGCTCGTCGAGCGTGCGCTTGACGCCGGTATAGCCCTGGTCGTGCGTGTGGTTGGAGGCCGTCGTGCAGGACGTGTACCCGATGTGCTTGAGTGCGGTGAGCACCTGCGGCGGGGCGCTGAAGTCCGGCCATCCGGCGAACGGTCCCTGCGGTGGCGCGAGCGGCGTCTCCATCTCGCAGGTCGCGACGTCGGTGCCCTTCACCGCGGACGC
>JAODNL010000064.1 GCA_025465405.1 Pseudonocardiales bacterium
CGCCGTAGTAGCCACCGATCGCGATCATCGGGACGCGGCGGCGCGCTCCGCCCCACAGCTTCCACAGCGGCAGGCCGACGGCCTTGCCGATCGCGTCCCAGATCGCCGTGTCGACGCCGGCCAGCGCGATCAGCCCGAGCCGCCGGTCGCGCAGGATGTCGAACGTACTGCGATACCCCGCCGCCCAGCAGTTCTCAACCTCGAACGCGTCCTGTCCGAGCAGCGCCGGCTCGATCTCCTTCGCTGTGATAGCCCGTAACTCGGAGAGGTGCTGGTCCTCATCGCCCACGTACGCCTCGCCGATCACGCCTTCCGCCGTATGCACGCGGGTGATCACCGTGGCCCGGTGCGTCATGCCGTAGTAGCTGCCGCGGAACTCGCGCACCAGCGGCGCGAGCATCCCGATGGTTTCGATCCGGGTGATCGTCAGCGTCCCGAGGCCCGAGCCGATCACACCCGGGGCGACGTCTGCCGCGGTCATCAGTTGAGCTTGAACGGGTCGCGGGTATTGCCGATCATGTCTACCCAGATGGCCTTGGTGTCGGTGTACTCACGAACGGCGTCGACTCCGCTCTCGCGCCCCCAGCCGCTGTAACCGCTGCCGCCGAACGGGACGTTGGGCGCGACCATGCGGTAGGCGTTCACCCAGACGTTGCCGGCCCGCAGCTGGTGCGCGACGCGGTGGGCACGGCGGACATCGTTCGTCCAGACGCCCGCACCGAGGCCGAAGCGTGTCGAGTTCGCGATCCGGATCGCGTCCTCCTCGGTCGAGAACGTGAGCACCGACAGCACGGGGCCGAAGATCTCGTCCTGCGCGATCTCCATGTCCCAGCGGACGTCGGTGACGATCGTGGGGCGGTAGAACAGCCCGCCGAGCGCCGCGTCGGTCGTGCCGCCGCAGGCGATCGACGCGCCGTCGTGCACCGCCCGTTCGACGAACCCCGTCACGGTCTTCAACTGTGCCGGGTTGGCCAACGGCCCCATCTCGCTGGCGACGTCGAGCGGGTCGCCCAACATGATGGTGTCGGCGCGGGCGACGAGCCGCTCGACCAGCGCGTCGCGGACGTCCTCGTGCACCACCAGCCGCGAGCCGGCCACGCAGGTCTGCCCGGACGCGGCGAAGATGCCGGCGATCACGCCGTTCACCGCCGCGTCGAGGTCGGCGTCCGGGAACACGACCTGTGCGGACTTGCCGCCGAGCTCCAGCGTCGTCCGCGCGAGGTGCGCGGCGGCACCCTGCGCCACCTTGATGCCGACGTTCGGCGAACCGGTGAACGCCACCTGACGCACGCCGGGGTGGCCGACCAGGGCCGCGCCCAGCTCGGCGCTCTGCCCGGTGACGACGTTGAATACTCCGGCCGGCAGCCCGGCCTCCTCGACCCGCTTGGCCAGCTCGAGCGCGGTGACCGGCGTGTACTCCGACGGCTTCACGACCAGTGTGCAGCCGGCCGCGAGCAGCGGCGCGAACTTCCACATCAGGAGCGACAGCGGCGAGTTCCACGGCACGATCGCTGCGACCACACCGACCGGCTCGTGCCTCGTGTAGATCAGAAAGTCCGGGTTCTGCGCCGGGATGACCTCGCCCTGCAGCTTGTCGGCGATGCCCGCGAAGTACCGCAGCCACTCCGGCAGCGCCTTGGCCTGCCCCGACGTCTCGCGGATCAGCTTGCCGTTGTCGGTGCTCTCGAGCACCGACAGCTGCTCGGCGTCGCGCTCGAGGATGTCGGCCAGCCGACGCATGTGCCGGGCGCGGTCGAAGCCGGTGCACGAGCCCCACTCCCCCGCCATGGCGGCCGTCGCGGCCTGGACGGCGAGGTCGACGTCGGCCGCACCTGCGTCGGGAACGCTGGCCCACGCCTGCCCGGTGAACGGGTTGACGGTCTCGAACCGTCGACCGTCGGCGGCGTCGAGCCATTGGTCGCCGATCCGCATCTGATAGCTCTGCACCGTCGCCTCCCCGGTGGTCGGATCGACCTGCGTCGCGGTCACAGGTACACCCCCTTGCGGACGTCCTGCACGATCCGGTCCACCGACGGCAGCACCGCGTCCTCGAGGCTGTCAGCCGAGGGCAGTGGGATGTGCGGAGTGGTGATGCGGTGAATCGGCACGTCGAGGTCCCAGAAGCATTCGTCGGCCGCGATCGAGGCGATTTCAGCGCCCCACCCGAGCAGGCGCGGGTTCTCCTCGACGGTGAACAGCCGCCCGGTCCGCGAGATGGAGGTCAGCAGGGTCTGGGTGTCGAGCGGGACAAGCGAACGGACGTCGATCACCTCGACGTCGATGCCCTCGCGAGCCAGCTCCTCCGCGGCGTCGAGGGCGCGACCAACCATGAGTCCCAGGGCGAGCACGGTGGCGTCCTTGCCGGGGCGGCGGATCGCGGCTTTGCCGAGTTCGTCGACGATCTCGCCGTCGGGCACTTCGCCCTTGCTGGCGTACAGGCCCTTGTGCTCGAAGAACAGCACCGGGTCGTCGCTGCGCACGGCAGCGGCCATCAGCCCCACCACATCGAGCGGCGTCGACGGCGTGACGACCTTCAGGCCCGGCACCGCCATCGCCCAGTTCTCGACCGACTGCGAGTGCTGCGCGCCCATCCGCAGGCTGCCGCCGTTGCCCGACTTGATCACCAGCGGCATCGTCACCTGACCGTTGGTCATGTAGCGCATCTTGGCGATCTCGTTGACGACGATGTCCCAGCAGACCGCGAAGAAGTCGGCGAACATGATCTCGGCGATCGGGCGCAGGCCGGTCATGGCCGCGCCCATCGCCGCACCCAGGATCGCCTGCTCCGAGATCGGGGTGTCCACGACGCGTCTTCGGCCGAACTGCTCGGACAGCCCGCCGGTCGTCTTGAACACCCCGCCCGCACCGCCGATGTCCTCACCGATGAGCATCACCCGTTCGTCACGGGACATCTCCTGCGCGATGCCGCGCGACACGGCCTCGCGGTAGCTCAGTTGCGCCATTGGGAACCTCCATCCGCCCACACGTCGGTAAATGCACTCTCGACATCGGGCAACCGCCCGTTCTTCGCTTCCTCGGTGGCCTCGTCGACGGCCCGCGCCACGTCGGCCCGGATACCGTCCAGCTCGCTGTCGGCGACACCGAGCCGGGTCAGCCGAGCTCGGTAGTTCGTCAGCGGGTCATAGGCCAGCCACGCCTCGACCTCGCCGGCCGGGCGGTATTTGCCCGGATCGGCCCGCGAGTGGCCACCGTGGCGATAGGTGACGGCCTCGATCAGCGAAGGTCCGCCGCCGGAGCGCGCCAGTTCGAGCGCATCGGCCGCGGTCCGGTAGACCACGTCCACGTCGTTGCCGTCGATCTTGATCGCGGGCAGCCCGTACGACGCCGCGCGATCCGCCGCGGGCGACGGGACGGCGGTGATGTCGGCGATCGAGGTGTACTCCATGTAGAGGTTGTTCTCGCACACGAACACCACCGGCAGCGAGAACACCGCCGCGTAGTTCAGCGCCTCGTGGAACGCGCCGATGTTCGTCGTGCCGTCGCCGAAGAAGCAGACCGTCACCTGGCCGCTGCCGCGCACCTGGGCCGACCACGCCGCGCCGTTGGCGACGCACAGGTGGGCCCCGATGATCGCGTAACTGCCGAGGACGCCGTGCTCGACGGAGGTGAGGTGCATCGAGCCGCCCTTGCCGCCCATCAGGCCGTTCTGGCGGCCCAGCAGCTCGGCCAGGACCGGCGCCATCGGGACGCCGCGGGAGAGGGTATGCGCGTGCCCGCGGTACGTGGCGAAGGTGTAGTCGTCTTTGCGCATCGCGGCGCCGAAGCCCGCACTGATCGCCTCCATGCCGAGTGACAGGTGGCTGGTGCCCTTGACGAGCTGCTGCATGAACAGGTCGTAGGCGCGCGTCTCGAACTGACGCAGCTCCTCGAGCCGGCGGTAGAGGCCCAGTCGCAGGGCCGGCGCGATGTCGAGGCCGTCCTGCGCCGTCGAGGCAGCGGGCGGGAGAACGATCGGGTGGGCGCCGTACTCGTGCTGGGTGCCGATCGCGGTCATGCTTCGCCCCGTCCCTTCGGGTTGTTCAGGTGTGACTGGGATTCGCGGACCGATGGCAGCGGCCCGCCCGTCGTGTAATAGCGCTGCCCGGCGACGAGGAGATCTTCGGCCGGGAAGCGGGTGATGACCTCGCAACCGTCGGCCGTCACCACGAGCTCCTCCTCGATGCGTGCCGCGGACCAGCCGTCCTTGGCCGGCCAGTACGTCTCGAGTGCGAAGACGTTGCCCTCCTGCAGCACCTCGGGGTGATCCAGGGAGGTGAGCCGGCTGAAGATCGGCTTCTCCCACACGTTGATGCCCACGCCGTGCCCGTACTGCAGGGCGAACGCCGCCTCCTCGTTCTCGAAGCCGAACTCCTCGGCCTTGGGCCAGAGCGAGACGATGTCGGCGGTCGTGACGCCGGGCTTCACCGCGGCGAGCGAGACGTCCATGATCTCGCGGGCCTGCACGTAGGCGTCCCGCAGCGCCGGTGACGCGCTGCCGACGGCAAAGGTCCGGTAGTAGCAGGTCTGGTAGCCGAGATAGGTGTGCACGATGTCGAAGTACGCGGGGTCACCGGGGCGCATCATGCGGTCGGAATACAGGTGCGGGTGCGGGTTGCACCGCTCGCCGGAGATCGCGTTGATGCCCGAGACGAACTCCGAGCCGTTGTCGTAGAGCAGCTTCGACACCAGGCCGACGACCTCGTTCTCCCGCATGCCCGGCCGCAGTGCGCTGTACAGCTCCTCGTACGCCATGTCGGCCAGGCCGCAGGCGTGCGTCAGCAGTGAGATCTCGTCCTTCGTCTTCACCCGCCGGGCTTCGAGGAACACCTGCTGGCCGTCCCGGACGTCGATGCCGGCCTCGGTCAGCGCGCGGTGCACGGGCAACTCGATGAAGTCCACGCCGAGCGGCTCGTTCTCCTTGCCGTGCTTGCGCAGCTCCTCGACGACCTTCGCCGCGACGCTCTCGCCCCGGCCGGCGTCCGGGTGCAGCGCGCCGCGCAGCGTCGAGATGCCGGCGCGCGAGCGCGAGGTGCCCGGTACCGGTGTCCGGATGCCGGTCGCCTCGTCGACCACCTCGTCGCTCAACCACGGGTTGTACAGCTGGTGGTGCTTGGCCGCCGAGCCGAAGTCCCAGATGATCGGCTCCGCGCCACGGATCAGCAGCGAGAACCGCACCAGCTTGTCGATGCCCCACGTGCCGATGTGCGTGGCCGTCATGTACCGGATGTTGTAGAAGTCGAAGGCCAGCAGGGCGCCGAACTCCGACGCGTCGAGGTAGGACTTCAACCGGGCCAGCCGCTCGCGGCGCAGCCGGTCCATGTCGATCCGGGCTTCCCAGTCGACGTTCGTGCTGCCGAAAGTCGCGATTCCCACGTCATATCTCCCTAGGTGCAGTCACAGTTCGGTGTTCCAGTCCCGGCGTTCGAGGACGTTCTTGACGGCGGTGAGGAACCGGGCCGCGTACGCCCCGTCCATCGCCCGGTGATCCCAGCTCAGCGCCAGGTTGCCCACGTTGTGCACGGCCAGCAGCTCGCCGTCGTCCGTGGGGATCGGCACCACCCGTCGCACGATCGCGTCGGTGGACAGAATCGCGACCTGCGGCTGGACGATGATCGGGGCCGTCAGCACCGACCCCGCCGAGCCGTTGTTCGTGATGGTGAACGTGCCCGGCGCGGACTCGTCGGCGGTGAGCGCACCGGTGCGGGCGCGTTCGGCCAGGGTGCTGATGTCGCGGGCGACCGCCGCCATCCGCCGGTCGTGCGCCCGCTTGATCACCGGGACCACGAGGCCCCGCTCTCCTAGGTCTACGGCCAGCCCGAGATCAACCGACCCGTGATGCACAATCGCGTCGCCGACCACGGACGCGTTCAGGCCGGGGAACTCGCGCAACGTGTCGATGACCGCGCGGCAGATGAACGGCAGGTAGGTGAGCGAGAAGCCGTTCTCCTCCTTCCACCGTGCCTTGATCAGGTCCCGGACGCGATCGACGTTCGCGTAGTCGACCTCGACGACGCTCAGCACGTGCGCGCTCGTGCGCAACGACTCGAGCGTGCGCTCAGCGGTGATACGGCGGACGCGGGACATCGGCGTCGCACCCGGCGGGATTGTCTTGGTCGTGGCCGGTGACGTCGCCGGTCGCGCGGCTACCGGCTCGGCCGGTCCGGCGTACTCAGGGACCGCGGGCCGGGCCGAGCGTGCGGCGTCGAGATGGGAGTCGACGTCGCGTGCGGTGATCCGGCCGTCCGCGCCGGTGCCCTGGATCCAGGCCAGCTCGATGCCGTGGTCGGTGACCAGCCGGCGGACCCGGGGTGAGAGCAGGGCGCGGCCGGTGGGCGGCCCGGCCTCGCGGATCTGCGTCCGGTGCCGGGTCAACGGCGTCCCGGCGGACGGCACCGCCGGTTCCGCGGACCGCGCCGCCGGTTCCGCGGACGGCACCGAGGGCGGCACGGTCACGGGCACGTCAGTCGAGACGACACTGGAGATCCCGGCGATAACGGCCCCGACCAGGACCGTCTCACCCTCGGGCGTGAGCGGCCCGGTGAGGACGCCGTCCGCGGGCGAGACGATCTCGGTGTCGACCTTGTCGGTGGACACCTCGAGGACGGTCTCACCCGTCGTCACGGTGTCACCGACCGCCTTCAGCCAGACGCTGATCGTCCCTTCCGAGAGGGTCTCGCCGAGCTGCGGCATCGTGATGTCGATCCGGCCCATCAGAGCTCCGAGGTGATCAGTGGTGCGGGCTGCCAGCCGCCGCCGATACACGCGTCGGCCAGCCCCTCGGTCTTGCAGGCCCGCTCGAACAGCGCGTCGCGGTGTTCGCAGGCCAGTCGCACGGCGCGCTTGGCGAGATCCCCCTGCAGCACCCCGTTGCGCTTCATCACTTTGCCGGCAACGAGGACGGTGTCGACGAGCCCGGGGTGGGCGGCGTAGACGATCTGCCCGATCGGGTTGTTCAGCGGGGCGAGGGCGAGTGAGTCGCCGCGCAGCATCAGCAGGTCCGCCTGCTTGCCGGGCGTGAGCGCGCCGACCTTGCTGCCGAGCCCGCAGACCCGCGCCCCGTCGACCGTCGCGAACGACAGGACGTCCCGCGAACTCAACGAGACCGACGGGCGGTCGCTGGCGCCGGGCACCTGGTTGTCGATGGCGCGCTGCGTCGCGATGGTGACGCGCATCGTGCCGAACATGTTGCCGCCGTTGGACACGCAGGTGTCGATCGAGAGGCTGGGGCGGATGCCGACCGCCATCAGGCGTCCGGTCGCCGGCCAGCCATGACCCATCTGCATCTCGATGTCGGGGGCGATCGAGGCCATGCCGCCGGAGTCGGCGATGAACTGCAGTTCGTCGTCGCCGACAGTGTTCAGGTGCACGTAGGTGATGTCGGGGCCGAGCAGCCCCCGGTCCTTCATCCGTTCGATCGGGCGGCTGCGGCCCCATTCACCGTCGCCGGCGTGCAGGGTGACGGCCAGCCCCAGTTCGCGCGCCAGGGCCAGATCACTCCCGGTGACGTCGAGGGTGGCGAACTGCGGACCCCGCAATGCCATGGCCAGCGTGACGAGCTGGTCGTCGGAGGAGAAGTACTGATCGCGGACCCGCCGCACGTCCTGATCGTGCGGGACGACGCTGGGCACCTGGTACATGTCGGCGCCGCCGCCGTGGGCGAACACTGCGCGCAGCCCCGAGTCGAACAGTGCCGCGACAGCGGCGTCACAGTGCTGCGGGGTATTCACGTTGTGCGACCAGTCGAGCAACGTGGTGATCCCGCTGTCGAGCGCCTCGACCGCACCGACGAAGTTGCCGGCGTAGGTGTCCTCGGGTGTGAAGAATCCGCTCAGACCGAGATGCAGTCCGGTCATGTACTGCCCGAGCGTCCAGTCGGCCGCGATCCCGCGCAGAAACGCCTGCCAGGT
>JAODNL010000107.1 GCA_025465405.1 Pseudonocardiales bacterium
GCGCTGATGCACATGTTCGGCAAGGCCAACTGGTACTACCCGAAGTGGCTCGACCGGATCACGCCGCAGGTCTCGGTCGAACCCCACGACGACAGCCTGCTGCCCGGGCCCGGCGACTCGCCCGAAGGCGAGAAGCAGCTCGCCCCGGTATAACCGTTCACGCGGCAAGCTAGGGGCATGCGGGCTGGACAAGGCGACCGAGAGTTCGCTGGTCAGGACTCGCTCCGCGATCATCTGCCCGCCGTCGGCGCCATCGCCGTCGGCGGCGGGCTCGGATCGGTGCTGCGATACGAATTGGCACGAGCCGTGCCGCCAGCGGCGAACGGCTTTCCCACCGCGACGCTTCTGACGAATCTCATCGGCGCGCTGCTGCTCGGTGCCCTGGTCGTCGCGGTGACCGAGGTCTGGCGCCCGCACCACCTGCTCCGCCCACTCCTCGGCACCGGCCTGCTGGGTGGCTTCACGACGTTCTCGACGTTCGGCGTCGAAGTGCGCGGGCTCCCCGCGGGCGTCGCGATCGGGTACGTCGTCGCCACCCTGGTCGGCGGTATCGCCCTGGCGGCGCTCGGAATGATCGCCGTGCGCCGGGCCGAGCCGCGGCTACGCCGAGCGCCCGACCACGAGTACGTCGACCCGCTCGACCCGGATCTGCCATGACGGCCGTCGCGCTCGTGTTCCTGGGCGGCGCAGTAGGCGCACCGCTGCGCTACCTCAGCGATCGGTGGGTCCAGGCCCGGCATCGACTGCGCTTCCCGTTGGGGACGCTCGCGGTGAATCTGGTGGGCTGCGCCGTGCTCGGGCTCGTGGCGGGCGGCGTCGCCAGAGCCAGCTGGTCGGTGAACGTGCAGCTGCTCGTCGGGACCGGGTTCTGTGGTGGGCTCACCACGTTCTCGACGTTCTCGGTGGAGGTCCTCGATCTACTGCAGGGACGGCTGCCCGGGCGCGCCGCGCTCTACGTGCTCCTCAGCACGGCCGCGGGGATCGCCTTGGCGGCCGGCGGATGGGCAATCGCGTGACGCGATCGTGACGCGATTCAGTGGCGGGCGCTGTAGCGCCGCTTCCCGCCACGGCTCAGCAGCACGCCCGCACCGATGAGTCCGAGCGCGACGGCCACCGCCAGGACCGCGTCGAATCCCGTGAACGCCAGTCCCCCGCCACCGGAACTGCTCGACCCGGCGCCGCTCTGGACGTTGATCTGCACCGGGTCGACCGGGCAGCCCGAGACGTCACCCTGCACGGTGATCAGATGGTTACCCCTGACGT
The DNA here is from genome assembly GCA_025465405.1 of Pseudonocardiales bacterium. Taxonomy (GTDB): domain Bacteria; phylum Actinomycetota; class Actinomycetes; order Mycobacteriales; family Jatrophihabitantaceae; genus RYN-117. The sequence continues at coordinate 1,264 of JAODNL010000107.1, forward strand.
CGGTCGGCATGCGCGCCGACGTCGAGAACGTGCCCGCCGCGCTCGCGGTGACGTGCCCGAGCACCGTCGAGCTGGTGTCCAGGATCAGCGTGACCGATTGATGCGCGGCGAAGGCCGAGCCGCTGACGGTGATCGACTGGCCGGGGAACGGCGTCGTCGTGCTCACCGCGAGCTGCGCGCAGATCGCGGGCGGGTAGGGGGCCGCGCCGGCACGCACGCCGGACACCCCGAGCAATGCCAGCAAGACACCCGCGAGCGCGCTCACCATCAGCCGTACCGGCTTCATCCGGTCCCTCCCTGGATTCGACGACCCAGAATGGTTAACGGCGCAGGCGCCAACGCGTTACGCGGATCTAACAAGATCGTTTGGCCACACCTCGGGTGCGTGCCGGTTATCGGCCGAAATTGTCCGGTCAGCTGCGGTCGACGGAGACCGGGGACCCCGCGACGGTCAGCGCGGCGTCGTCGGGCAGCGAGCGCTTGACGACGGCCAGCGCGATCGGGCCGAGTTCGTAGTGGTGCAGGGCCGTGCCGAGGAACCCGACCGTCCGACCGTCGAGTTCGACCGCTGTCGCGGGAGGCGGCAGCTCGTCGGACTCGCCGGCGAGGTGCAGCAGCACCAGCCGCCGGGGGGGCTTGCCCAGGTTCTGCACTCGGGCCACGGTCTCCTGCCCCCGGTAGCAGCCCTTGTCCAGATGGACGGCCGGTCCGATCCAGCCGACCTCGTGCGGGATCGTGCGATGGTCGGTCTCGAACCGCAGCCGCGGGCGGCCTGCCTCCACGCGCAGCGCCTCGAAGGCCCACAGTCCCGCGAGCTCGGCGCCGCCGGCGCGAAGCGCGTCGATCGTCGTCGCTGTCGACGGGCGCGGCACGACGAGGTCCGCCGCGTCGGCGCTCGGCCAGGACATCCGCCGTACGAACCCACCGCCGGGCAGTGCGGCCGCCTGGCCCACGTCAGGCAGGGGAAGACCAGCGGCGGCAAGGACATCGGGAGTGGACGGACCCACCAGCGACACGACCGCCCAGTCGGCCGACACGTCCGACGGCTCGACCCGTCGCAGGAACCGCATCTTCTGGAGGTATCCGAGCACCTCAGGCGCGGCGCCGGGCTCGGTGTCCAGCCAGGCGGTGTCGCCGAGCTCGGTCAGCTGCCAGTGCTGTTCGACGTGGCCGTGGGGCGACAGGACGAGCGACTCGGTCGAGTCGCCGTCGCCGAGATCCGTGACGTGCTGAGAGCAGATCGAATGCAGCCAGGCCAAACGGTCCTCGCCAGCTACGACCAGGACGTCACGGTTGCTGCGATCGACCACGCCGGCCCGGGTGGCGAGCACCCGCTGTTCGCGCAGCGGATCGCCGTAGTGCCAGGCGACACCGGCGTCCAGCCCCTCGGCGGGCACGGCGTTGTGCAGGTGGGTGGTCACTGTGGTTCAGCGCCCGGAGTCGGCAGTTTGTTCCGCCGCGACACAGTCGCGGCAGCGCCCGAAGACGGTGAAATGGGAACGGTCGAGCACGAATCCTCGATCGTCGGCCAGCCGCCCGGCGAGCGCGTCGACCAGATCCGGCGGGGCGTCGATCACGTTGCCGCAGGCGTGGCAGACGAGGTGTACGTGGTCGTCGTCGGCCGGCCGGTACGCCGGTGCACCGTGCCCGAGGTGGGTGTGGCGCACCAAGCCCAGCTCCTCGAGCAGTTCCAGGTTGCGGTAGACGGTCGTGACGTCCACGCCGGTCACCGCGTCGCTGATCTGCTCCGGCGTCGCGTGACCGAGGCGCCGCACCGCGTCGAGCACCTGCTCGCGCTGGGCGGTCATCCGCAACCCGCGGGTGCGCAGCGCAGTCGCGAGATCAGGTGCGGAATGATCGGCCATCCCGCTCATCGTAGGTAGCCTGAGGCCGTGACGGTGGGCCTGCTCGCGATTCTGGGCAGCGGCCTCGTCGATCCCGACACTCCGGTGCTGCGCGCCGACGACCTTGGCCTGACCCGCGGGGACGGCTGCTTCGAGGGGTGCCGGATCGTCACGGACCTTGACGGCCTGAGCCAGGTCGACAAGCTCGACGCGCACCTGGACCGCATGTCACGATCCGCAGCCGCGCTGGGCATCCCGTTCGACCGGTCCGCGTGGCGCGGCCTCGTCACGCAGGCATGTGCGGCATGGGCCGAGCCGGGCGAGGCCACGATGCGACTGCTCCTGACCCGGGGCCGCGCCGACGGCGCCGGGCCGACCGGGTTGCTCACGATCAGCGCGATCCCTTCGGACTACGCCCGCCAACGCCGCGACGGCATCCGGGTCGTCACGCTCAGCCGGGGCACGACCAGCGATGCGTTCGCCGACACGCCGTGGCTGCTCGGTGGCGTCAAGACCCTGTCGTACGCGATCAACATGGCGGCCCTGCGGGAGGCCACGCGCCGTGGCGCCGACGACGTGATCTTCGTCAGCGGCGACGGGCAGGTGCTCGAGTCGCCGACGAGCTCAGTCGTCTGGACCGTCGGCACCAGGCTGCACACCCCGCCGGCAGGTCCGAGCGGCATCCTCGGCGGCACCACCCAGCAGCTGCTCTTCGACCGGGCATCGGCGGCGGGATGGACGACCATGACGACCGCGGCGTCGGTCGACGACCTGCATGCGGCCGACGCGCTCTGGCTGATCGGCACCGTCCGCGGCCCGGTCGAGGTGATCGACC
>JAODNL010000110.1 GCA_025465405.1 Pseudonocardiales bacterium
TGGGCCCGGCGGTCGGTAGCAGATCGAGCCCGACGACCTCGAGCCGTCCCCACCAGCGAACGACCGGCGAAGACACAGCCATCACCGCGAGGTAGGTCCGCGCCACACCCTCCACCGACATCTGTTCAGCATTGCCTAGGCCGGTCATGGCTGAAAGGGCAGGCCCAGTGATCGTCGACCGCGGCCCTCGGAGCCGGCCTCGTCGCGGGGCCGCCGCGGCCGTGGCGGAGAATGGACGTATGGAATTTCGATACCTCGGCAGTTCAGGCATGCAGATCTCGGCGATCACCTACGGCAACTGGCTGACCCATGGCTCGCAGGTGGAGAACGACGTGGCCACCCGATGCGTGCGCGCCGCGCTCGATGAGGGCATCACCTCCTTCGACACGGCCGACGCCTATGCCAACGGCCGGGCCGAAACCGTGCTCGGGTCGGCGCTGAACGGAGTCCGCCGCGAGTCGCTCGAGGTATTCACCAAGGTGTACTGGCCGGTTGGTCCTGAGCCCCGGGGCAAGAATGACACCGGACTGTCGCGCAAGCACATCATGGAGGGCATCGATGGTTCGCTGCGCCGGCTGCAGATGGACTACGTCGACCTGTACCAGGCGCACCGTTATGACACGTTTACGCCGCTCGAGGAGACGATGCAGGCGTTCGCTGACGTCGTTCGTGCGGGAAAGGCGCTCTATATCGGGGTCAGTGAATGGACCGCCGAGCAGATCCGCGCCGGGCATGCACTCGCGACCGAATTGGGTATCTCGCTCGTGTCCAGCCAGCCTCAGTATTCGATGCTCTGGCGCATCATCGAAGGCGAGGTCGTGCCGACGTGTGAAGAGCTCGGTATCGGCCAGATCGTGTGGTCGCCGATCGCGCAAGGTGTCTTGAGCGGTAAGTACACGCCGGGCCAGGAGGCGCCGGCCGGCTCGCGGGCCACCGACATCAACGGCGGCGCGAACATGATCAGGCGTTGGCTTGGTGACGATGTGCTCACGCGCGTGCAGGGGCTCCGGCCGGTCGCCGACGAGCTCGGGCTTTCGATGGCGCAGCTGGCGGTCGCGTGGGTGCTGCAGAACAGCAACGTCTCGGCGGCGTTGATCGGAGCCTCGCGCCCCGAGCAGGTCGTCGAGAACGCGAAGGCAGCCGAGGTGACGATCCCCGCCGATGCGTTGCGCCGCATCGACGAGATCCTCGGCGACGTGGTCACCAGCGATCCCGCGACTGTGGCCAAGTCCGTCCCGAGCGAGCGGGCCATCTGACCGCGGCGGGGAGAGCGGCTGCCGCCTCGCGCACCGCGCTGGTCAGTCGGCGATGAGCTGGGCTACGGCGGTGGTGACGACCTGGCGCCGGTGGGCTCGCGAATGACGCGCGATGAGGGCGTCGTACTCGGGCACCGTCGACGTCCACAGCGACGACAGATGGAGTACCAGGCCCAGCAGGTCGACTGCGGAGTACCGAGTCGAAAGCGCGCCCTCCTTCTGCGCCGCGGCGATCTTCGCCACCTTCTCCTTGTTGCTGGCCAGCACGAGTTCAAGGGGGTCGGTCGTTCCGGCGCGTTCGAGTCGATGCCAGGTCGCCAGGCGCTGGACATACGGGCGCTGCTCGTATGAATCGAACAGTCGGCCGGCGTACTGGGGGAGGTCGTAGGGGTCGATCGGGACATCCCGAACCGTCTCGACGCACATCGCGTTGAAGACCGCGTCGAACAGTCCGTCCTTGCTCCCGAAGTAGTGGTAGATCTGTGCCTTGTTGCTCTTGGCAGCAGCGGCGATGCGGTCCACTCGGGCACCGGCGATCCCATGGGCGGCGAACTCGCTGGTTGCGGCGTCCATCAGCCGCCGCCGCGTTGCGTCAGCATCACCGGGCATGTGCGCAACCTATATAACTAACCGACTAGTTGACAACCGCCGGGAACGGGTGTCGGATCTAACTAGACAGTTAGTCGACAGGGCTGACGATCCGTCAGCACCAAGGAAGGATCGACAATGACCAAGGTTTTCCTCGTTACCGGCGCCTCCCGCGGTCTCGGACGCGAGATCGCGATTGCCGTACTCGATGCCGGGCACGAACTTGTCGCCGGCGCACGCAAGCCGGCCGACCTCGACGATCTCGTGCGCACCTACGGCCAGCAGATCCGAGTTGTTCGGCTCGATGTCACCGATCCGGCCGCGGCCATCAGCGCTGTCCAGGTTGCCCTCGATGCCTTCGGGCGGCTGGACGTGGTTGTCAACAACGCCGGATACGCCAACCTCGCCTCCATAGAGGACATCACTCCCGACGACTTCCGGGCGCAGGTCGACACGAACCTGTTCGGCGTCGTGAACGTCACGAAAGCTGCCCTTCCCGTGCTGCGCGAGCAGGGCAGCGGCCACATCGTGCAGATCTCCTCTGTCGGCGGCCGACTCGCCACCGCGGGGCTGTCGGCCTACCAGTCCGCGAAGTGGGCCGTCGGCGGCTTCTCCTCCGTCCTGGCTCGTGAGGTCGCGCCGCTGGGTATCAAGGTCACCGTGCTCGAACCGGGCGGCATGCGCACCGATTGGGCCGGATCATCGATGTCGGTCCCTCCCATCAGCGAGCCATACCAGCAGACCGTCGGGGCCATGGCCGCATTGCACGACGAAGACGCGACGCAGGCCGGCGATCCAGCGAAGGTCGCCCGTGTCGTGCTGGAGATCGCCGACATGGTCGAACCGCCGCTGCGCCTGCTGCTGGGCTCCGACGCCTACACCTACGCGACAGCCGCCGGCCGAGACCAGCTCGAACAGGACGAACGCTGGCGCGAGCTCAGCACGTCAACGGATCATGACGACGCCACCGCGGCACAGCTAGATCCGCTGAATCGCCGGTCGTCGCAACGGGTGTGAGCAGTGCGACCTGGCCGTGTACCGACCCGTCCGTGTACTCAGGAGCTATGACATCGAAGGTCTGGTTCATCACCGGTGCGTCGCGCGGGTTCGGGCGCGAATGGACCATCGCAGCCCTCGAGCGGGGGGACTGGTGACGCTCATCGAGCCCGGCGGGTTTCGACCGACTGGGCCGGCCCCTCGTCCAGGCGGGCGACGGCGCTTGCCGTTTACGACGGAGTTCGGGAACAGACCAACCGGCTGCGCGCGACGCGCACGGCGAATCCGGGTGACCCAGCCGCGAGCAGTGCGGCGTTCCTGGCGATCGTCGACGCCGACGAACCCCCGCTGCGGGTCTTCTTCGGTGACGGTCCGTTGGGCATCGCCGAGCGGGACTACGGATCCCGCCTGGCGACGTTGGCGCAAATGGCAGGACGTGCCGAAGTTGGCGCATAGCAGCTGACGGCGCGGTCAGTCTCAGTCCTTGCGCCCCGTGGCGTTGAGGTGAACGGGCAGCACGCGCTGGTGACGCCGCCTACGTCGAGTCGCCCCGAGCCACGTCAAAGGTCTTCAGCGTCGCGGTGCGTGGGCGCAGCTCGGCCCAGGCACCGGGTACCTCGAAGACGGCGACACCGCTCGTCGGGAAACCGTCGTGCAGGTCCTGTCGTTCCCCGTCCGCACCGGTGACGTCGTCGAGAGACTCGGCGAACGCGGCGAACGACGGGTTGTGTCCGACCAGGGCCAGCGTCTGAACGCTGTCCGGTGCGTCGTGGATTACCTCGAACAGCGCAGCTTCCTGGTTGTCGTAGATCCGGTCATCCACGACGACCTCGACGGCACGGAGGAGTTCGGATTGGGCGGCCTCCCAGGTCTGGCGCGCTCGCAGCGCGGGCGAGACGACGATGCGGTCGGGGACGACCTCATTCTCGGCAAGAAGCCGCCCGACCGCGGCCGCGTCGCGGCGACCCCGGGGCGTGAGCGGCCGATCGATGTCCGCCGGGCCCTCGGCGGACTTGGCGTGGCGGATCAGGACCAGTTTCCGTGTCACGGCTCAAGTCTCGCAGGCCGGAATGCAACCGTTCAGGCTTTCGGACCCGCGATGTTCACCAGCCAGCTGACACCGAACTTGTCGACGCACATGCCGAAGGTGTCGCCCCACGGGGCAGGGTTGAGCGGCATGGTGACCGTGCCGCCGGCCGAAAGCTTCTCCCAGTAGCCGCGGAGCTCGTCGTCGTCGTCGCCGCTCAGCGAGATCGAGTAGTTGGTACCGGGCGTGTAGTCCATGCTGTTCGGCGTATCGGATGCCATGAGGGTCAGCCCATTGTCGGTGGCGAGCATGGAATGCATGACTTTGTCCTGCTCGGCCGGGTCGTCGCTGGCCCCGAACTCGCCGAACGTGCTGCGGGTCAGCTCGCCGCCGAAGACGGACTGGTAGAACGTCATCGCCTCGCGTGCGGTGTCACGAAAACTGAGATAGGGGTTGAGCTGGGTACTCACGGCAACAGCCTCCTCGCTGGTCGGTTGGCCGATTGTCCCCCAGCGCCGTGTTGCTAGCATCCGCTTCTGTATGTCAACGGATCTGTACGACGTCATCAACCGCCGCCGCGACGTGCGCGCCGAGTTCACCGGAGCGCCGATCGGTCCGGACGTGCTGTTGCGGGTTCTGGAGGCGGCACACGCAGCGCCGAGTGTCGGCCTGACCCAGCCTTGGGACTTCATTCTCGTCAGCGACGGAGATCTTCGTCGGCGCTTTCGCGATCACGTGCGCGATGAGCAAGCGCGGTTCATGAAGTCACTGTCGGCGGAACGGGCGGAGACGTTCGCTCGGATCAAGATCGAGGGCATTCTGGAGTCTTCGCTCGGAATCGTGGTGACATACGACTCCGACCGCGGCTCACCGGCTGTGCTCGGGCGGCATGCCATCGCCGACGCGGGCTTGTACTCGTCATGCCTGGCTATCCAGAACCTGTGGCTGGCCGCGACCGCCGATGATCTGGGCGTCGGCTGGGTTTCCTTCTACCGTGAGCCGTTCCTTCGCCAACTCCTGCACATACCCGAGCGGATAAGGCCGATCGCGTGGCTGTGCATCGGACCCGTCACGCACTTCGAACCCGATCCCGATCTAGAGCGGCATGGTTGGCGGGCGCGCCGGCCGCTCGCGGATGCGATCCATCGCGACCGGATGTTCGACAGCGATCCGTCGGCGTCGTCGGGGGTCACGCTCACGTGAACGCGCTTGCATCATGGCCGGCCGGCGCCGGGTACTGACGCTTGCGCGATGAGGACTTGGCCGGTCCGCGGCTGATCGGTCATGTGCTCCATGCCGCGCCACTCGGCAGCCAGCATGAACAAGGTCGTTCCGTCGGAGCCACCGAGCATGCACGCGAAACAGCCGCGGTCGAGGTCGATCGTCTGCAGCACCTGACCGCCCTCGCGTACACGCACGCAGCGCTTGTTCGGCACGTCGCCGTACCAGATGGCGCCCTCAGCATCGAGGCAGATGCCGTCGGGAAATCCGTCGCCCAGGTCTGCCCATAGCCGCCCGGCCGACAGGCTGCCGTCGGCGGCGACGTCGAAGGCGGTGAGCCGGTTGCCATGCGATTCAGCCACGATCAGCGTCGAGTTGTCCGCCGTCATCGCCATGCCGTTGCCGAACGCCAGGCCCTCGGCCACCTGGCGCGCAGCGCCGTCGGCGGACACCAGCGCGACGACGCCGCCACTGTCGACGTAGGCGTTCCCGCGTCCGTCCACGACGATCTCGTTGAAAACGCTGTCGATGCTGCCGAGGTTGGCATGCGTCACCAGCGACCCGTCGGGCTCTCTGCGCAGTACCAGCGCCTCCCGGCCGGAAACGACCAGAAGGCGCCCATCCGGCAACCAATCGATCGAAAACGGAAAGGTCGTGGGGACGCGAGCCACGACCTCGCTGCGGCCACGGAGATCGACCGCGACTACCTCCTCCGTGCACCAGTTGGACAACCACAGCCGGCCGTCGTGCCAACGCGGGGACTCGCCGAAGGCAAGACCGGTGAGCAGAACGCTCGGTTCGGACATCAGGACTCCTCGGGTCGGCCGCCCGGCGCGGGCGACGCTCACGATCTATACGAAGCGAACCCGTCCGTTTCGACACCAACGGCGCAACTCGCGAGCGCGTCGGTACGGGGGGCGCATCATGATCGGGTGAAGCTGAAGCTCGACCTGCACGACATCTACAACAGCGGCGACGAGATCGAGCGTGCGCTTCGTGCCGTCATCGACCGCGCTGTGGCGACGAAGGCCCCCCTTGTCGAGATCATTCCGGGAAAGGGCTCAGGACAGCTGAAGAAGCGGGTCCTGCGGTTCCTCGACCGCAAGGAGATCAAGGCGCTGTACCACCGCGTGGAGAAGGATTCCGACAACTTCGGTCGCGTCTTCGTCCATTTCCGCTGGAAGTAGCGTCCCGGCTCCGGAGGTCGTAGCGGTGTTCAGCGGCCCGGATGTGAGGCGCAGGCAATGCATCGACGGGCCAAGGGCACCGCCGCGAGTCGCTCGTCGCCGATTGCGACCCCGCACCGCTCGCATCGTCCGTACTGCCCGGCGGCCAGGCGACGTAACGCGTCCTCACCGTCGCGCAGGTGTTCCCTGGCCTGGGCGAGCAGCGCGGCAAGCTGGGCGCGTTCGAAGGCGACCGTCGAGCCTTCGGGATCATGCTCGTCGTCGAGGTTGCTGTCCGCCGACGCAGCTGTCACCTCCGCCAGCTCGGCCGCTATCGCCGTAACGCGAGCATGGGCGGCCGTCCGGTGCTCCGTCAGGATCCGCCGCACCTCGTGCTCGTCCATCCGTCCTTCGTACCCCGTGAGCTCAAGCCGGGGACACCTGCAACCCGTCCCAGGACCATCGCGGCATGACCATTCCGTCCGGAACTGCTGACGGCTCCACGAGCGAATACGCAAGCACGTCGTCCACCGACCACTGCATGTAGGCGCGCAGCGCCGCACGGAAGTCGGCATCATCGGGCAGCCCGGCGTCGTCGGCCGCACGGACGAAGCAGTCGACGAACCGCCGACCCAGGTCTCGCATGTCCCCGTTGCCGGAATGCATCTGCATCACTGACGACTGATCGCCGCACGACTGCGAGAACGCAGGCGGCCCGCCCATCACCTCAGCCCAATACGCGGCCAGTCGCTCGACGTGCTGCGGGTGCTGATCGGGATGCGAGAACGGGTGATTCAGCTCCGGGTCCTGTACGCACCGCGTGTGGTGTGCCGTCGCCAGCGCTAGGAAGGCCGGCTCGCCGCCGGCGAACTCGAACAGCGTGGGACGCATGACGTGAGCGTCGCACGGCAACCGCGCCACGCGCCATGCGCGCCGCCACGCGCCATGCGCGCAGCCACGCGCCATGCGCGCCGCCGCGGGAATGGATCAGGACCGCAGGGCTGCGCGGCGGCGCTGCAGGTAGGCGCGCTCGGCGGCGTTCTCGGTGCGGGCGATCGCTGCCTCGTACGCCTGGGCCGCCTCAGCGACGCGGCCCAGGCGGCTGAGCAAATCGGCACGGATCGCATGGAACAGGTGAAAGGCCTCGAGTTTCAAGCCGTCCACGATGACCAGCGCTGGCTCGGCTCCGTCGACCTCGGCCACCGCGACAGCCCGATTGAGGGCGACGACCGGCGTCGGTGTCAGCGCGAGCAGGTGGTCGTAGAGCTGGCGGATCTGCCACCAGTCGGTCAGCGCCGCGTTGGGCGCGTCGGTGTGGACGGCATTGATCGCGGCCTGCAGCTGGTAAGGCCCGGGCCGGTCGCGACGCAGGCATCGCCGGACGAGCTGCTGCCCTTCCGCGATGAGGCCGCTGTCCCAGCTGCCGCGGTCCTGGTCGGCGAGCAGGACCAGGTTGCCGTCGGACGTGGTGCGGGCGGCGCGCCGCGACTCGGTGAGCAACATCAGCGCGAGCAGGCCTAGCACCTCGGCCTCGTCGGGCATCAGGTCGGCGAGCAGCCGGCCGAGCCGGATGGCTTCGGCGCAGAGGTCGTCGCGGACGAGGCGCTCGCCGGACGTTGCCGTATAGCCCTCGGTGAAGATGAGGTAGACGACCGCCAGGACCGACGTCAACCGCGACGGCAGGTCGGCCTCGCGGGGCACTCGGTACGGGATGTGCGCGTCGCGGATCTTGCCTTTGGCCCGCACCAGCCGCTGTGCCATCGTCGGCTCCGGCACGAGGAACGCGTGCGCGATCTCGGCGGTGGTGAGGCCGCCGAGCAGGCGCAGCGTCAGGGCGACCTGGGAAGCAGGCGCGAGCGCGGGGTGGCAGCACGTGAAGATCAGGCGGAGCCGGTCGTCGCGCACGGGACCCTCCTCTGCCGGTTCGTCGGGTGTGTACAGCAGGGCGGCCTGCCCATGCCGGTACTCACGGGTTGCCTCGCGCCGCAGCCGGTCGATCGCCCGGTTGCGAGCGGTCAGGATGATCCAGCCGGCCGGGCTCGGGGGGAGACCGGTCGAGGGCCAGCGCTGCACGGCGGCGGAGAACGCCTCCTGGACCGCGTCCTCGGCGGCGTCGATGTCGCCGAGAACGCGGACGAGCGCAGCCACCGCACGCCCGTACTCCGCACGGAAGACCCGGGCGATGTCATCGGCCGACAGCTGCGGCACAGCGGTGCTCAGATTTGCCGGTCGTCATGGAACGGGCGTACCTCGGTGGGCAGCATCGTGACGCCGCTGATCTTGGCCGCCCAGCCGAGCGCGGCGTCCAGATCTGGGGAGTCGACGATCCAGAACCCGCCGATGTGTTCGCTTCCTTCCGCGTACGGACCGTCGGTCGTGAGCACGTCGTCGCCGTTGGTCCGCACGACCGTCGCCGTGGACGGCTGGTGCAGCGCACCGCTGAACACCCACTGCCCGGCGACCCGCAGCTCGTCATTGACAGCGCCGAGGTCGCTCATCACCTTGTCGAGGAACTCCGGTGGCGGGATGACACCGTCGGGCTGGTAGAGATTGATCAGGTACCGCGTCATGGTGATCCTCCGCGTGGTTTAGGCCGGCGCCTCCGGCCCCGCACCCTTTACACGAACGGCGGGGGCCGAAATCGACACCCGTCCCGATCATCATGCGATCGTGCGGCCCGAACAGCGCGATCCCATGATGATTGCGTCGAAGCGACACCCCGCGTCGGCGCCATTGCGTTTGCCGAACGGTGGGAGAAGAGTCGGGTTCATCCGGTGACGCCACCGGGGCGTCACCCGTGACAGGTGTTGGGGGTGGGCCGTGTACGCACGTTCCACGACGATCATTGCGCAGCCTGGGTCCATCGACGCAGGCATCAAGCAGGTCCACGACGAGGTCCTGCCGGCACTCAGGCAACTCGACGGGTTCATCGGGCTGTCGATGATGGTGAACCGTGAGTCGGGACGGTGCATCGCGACCAGTGCGTGGGCCAGCCAGGACGACCGGCACGCGAGCGCACGTCAGGTCGAGCCGGTACGTAACCGAGTCGCCGAGATCCTGGGCGGACGGCCTGAGGTCGAGGACTGGGACATCGCGGTGATGCACCGTGACCAGGCCACGCACGACGGCGCGTACGTACGGTCGGCCTGGTTCCAGGCGGGGCGTGGGGGCGTCGACGCCATCGTCGATGTCTTCAAGAACGACGGGTTGCCACAGATCGAGCAGATGGACGGCTTCTGTAGCGCCAGTTTGATGATCGACCGCGACACCGGCCGCGCCGTCGCATCCATCTGCTTCGAGAACAAGGCGACGCTCGACGCCAGTCGGGAGAACGCCAATCAGGTCAGGACGGCGGCGATCAGCAAGGCCAACGCCACGATTCTCGAAGTGGACGAGTTCGAGTTGGCGGTTGCACACCTGCGCGTCCCGGAGATGGTCTAGCTCCCCGCGTCAGCACCGCAGTTCCGGCAGCCCGTCGGCCGTGAGCAGCGCCAGCCGGGCGCTGCCGCGGCGGGTTGGGCCAGCGACTCCCACCGCTGGTGGAGGACGGCGAAAGCGTCCTGGACGAGCGCCTCCGCGAGCGCCCGATCATCCGTAGGAATGTCGCCAGACGCAACAACGCGAGGCGATGAGTGCGGTAGAGCGCGCTGATCGCCGCGTCGATCACCAACGCGTCGTCGGAGGCCCGCTGCACCACCGCACGACCCGCCCCTAGCATCGAACTTCGCGCCACAGCCCACCCAGCCCTAACCGAGAACGACGCCCCGTCACTATCAGGACGACTTCAGTGCGGCCGAGGTTGAGTGGCGCAGCGGGTGATCTGACGATCAGGCTTGGCGACGGCCGAACCATCTGCGGCGGGGTGTCGCCTCAGCCCGTGACTCCGGCTCCGGCGTGACAGCGAGGTCGGCGCTCGCGCGTCTCCATTGCTCGATCGCCTTGTCGACGGGCACGGTCCGCACCCGCATCGGCGGCCCCACCTGCGGCTGCCGATGCGCGATCCGGATCCGCTGGTTGAGATCCTCGACGATCTCCCGCACCCGGGATTCCGACCGCTCCCGAAGTAGGCGCTCGGGTAGGACCTCGACCTCCTTGGCCAGCGCCAGTGCCGGCGGCAGCAGGGCGGCGACATCGGCGTTCTCGCGCCGCAGGTAGCCGACGACCCAGGCCAGCTCGGCCTGCGGATGGTCGAGGTCAGGGATGGGCTTGCCCGCGCCTGGCAAATTGTCGAATGCGCCGTCGGCTTCAGCCGCCCGGATCTGGTGCTCGATCCAATCGGGAATCGACATGTCCGGCGGCTTGCGCTGCGTCACGGTCGGCACCTCCCCGGGGGATCTCTTCACCGTACAAGCGCGGAGCTCGGCGCCTGATGGCACGTGTTCGACGCGCACAGTATCTTGATGGGAATGACAGGGATTATTGGATTCCCGAATCCGGTGAACGAGAAAGCGGCCCGCTCGGTGGCGGGCGGCGTTCTTGCCCTGAGCGTGGCGACTCTTGTCCTGAGCATGACGGCCGGCGACGCCTGGCTCTGGCTCGTCGCCGTGATCGCGCTCGGGTTCGTGGCGCGTGTGCTGACTGGGCCGACGTTGAGCCCGTTGGGTCAGCTCGCGACGAGGGTCGTCGCCCCGAAGCTCGGCGCGCCGAAGCTGGTGGCGGGACCGCCGAAGCGCTTCGCCCAGGCCGTCGGCGCTGCCGTGACGATCGCCGGTGTCGCTTTTCTCGCCGCCGGCTATCCGGGCGCGACGCAGGCCCTGCTCGGTGTGATGATCGTGGCGGCCGGGCTCGAGTCGATCTTCGCCTACTGCATCGGCTGCACTGTGTTCACCGGTTTGATGCGGATCGGCCTCGTCCCCGCCGAGACCTGCGCCGCTTGCGCGAACATCGCCTTGCACAACGCCTGAACGGCAGCCCGCAGGGTTCACGATCTCGTCTAACGCTTCGTCGTCGCGAACGACGCTGCATCACTGTCGCTGGTGGCGCACAGACCGCGCGCCAATACCTCCGCGCCGGCGCGATCGACCTGCTGCGCTTACATGTTGTGCCGGTTGTTCTCGGAGCCGGTGAACGGCTGTTGGACGACGTCGGTGACCTGCCGCTGACTCAGGAATCGGTCCGCGCGACGTCCGGGGTTGCCCACCTCACATATCGCCTGCGCGATAACCACTAATCCGCGGCCCTCGGCCGCGCCAAGAGTCAAGAGTGACGCCGTGCCGTAAGGACTGAACATTCGGCACATCGAAGCCGGCCGTCCAGCTGTCGCGCCGACGCGCTCGATTCGTCCCGTCTGAACGCGTCGGACCGCGGCCGGCACGTGGCCCGACCATTGCTCGGACATCGATGAGTGGACGTAGCTGACATCTGTTCGGTGTCGAGATCTCTTGTCCACAGGATTGCGCTTCGTCCACAGATCGGTCCGGACGGCTGCGCTCGGGCGTGCGATAGGGATTGGCTGGTCGCATGAAGATCCTGAATCGAATTGTCCAGCGGGCAAGGGGAATCCGGGCCAGCGCTAACGATCTTGGTATGACGACGGCCGAGTACGCGGTTGGCACGGTGGCTGCGGTGGCGTTCGCCGTGGTGCTGTATCGCATCGTGCGCAGCGATGCCGTCTCATCGGCGCTCAGCTCACTCGTGCAGTCGGCCCTACATGCGATCTAGAAGCCGGCGCGCTCGCAACGACACCGGCATGGTGACCGCCGAGCTCGCGGTGTGCCTGCCCGTCCTGGTTCTCGTTCTGGCCTTCGCGGTGAGTGTGGTGTCGGCCGTGGATCGGCGGGCCCGGGTGCAGGACGCCGCGGCCGAGGCGGCACGGGCGTTCGCGCGCGCGGATCCAGCCGCGGCGTTGCGGTTGGCTCGGATGGCGGCGCCCGGCGTTGTCCTGAGCGTCGCGCGGTCGGGCAGTGACGTGCGGGTGACCGCGACTGAACGGATGCCGCTGCTGGCCTCGTGGCTGCCGGGTGTGACGCTGTCCGCCCACGCAGTCGCGGCGCTCGAGCCGGGGACCGACCAGCCGGACGGTGCGCCGGTCGTGCCGCCGTGACCGCGGTGCCGGTGCCGGTGCCGGACGCGGAGCGGGAGGCGGAGCTCGAGCGGGAGCCTGATCGGGGGTCGGCGTCGCTGTGGGTACTGGGTGGTTGCTCGTTGATCGCAATCGTCGCCGTGGTCGGTTGCATTCGAGGCGACGCGGTTCTTGCTCGCCATCGGGCCGAGACGGCCGCTGATCTGACGGCGCTCGCGGCCGCCGGCCGTATCGGCGTCGACGGTGTCGGGTGCTCAGTGGCGGCACGTGTCGCGGCCGCGAACGGGGCGACGCTCAGTTCGTGCCGGATAGCCCTCGCCGCCGACGGACGCAGCGGTGCCGTCGTGGTCGCGGTGGTCGCACCCGTTCGGCTGCCGCTCGTCGGTGCTCGAACGGTCACGGCCACCGCGCGGGCCGCCCGCGAGCCGGCACGTAGCACCGTCGCGTTTCCCCGCGCATTGCCGGTTTGGGCCACCAAAGCGGTCACCAGCGGGGAAGACCCGAATCGTCACTCGTGGCGATAATGGCCGGCCAGCTGGCGCAGCACGAAGTCCAGCAGGCGCACGGCGCCTGGCTTGTCCAGCGGGTCGTTGCCGTTGCCGCATTTGGGTGACTGCACGCAGGACGGGCAGCCCGCCAGGCACTCGCAGGAGGCGATCGCGTCGCGCGTAGCTTCCAGCCACTCGGCCAGTGCGGCGTGGCCACGTTCGGCGAATCCGGCCCCACCGGGGTGGCCGTCGTACACGAACACCGTCGGCGCGCCGGTGTCGGGATGCAGGGCGGTGGACACGCCACCGATGTCCCACCGGTCGCAGGTTGCGAACAGCGGAAGGAGGCCGATCGCGGCGTGCTCGGCCGCGTGCGCGGCGCCCGGTACGTCGGCTTGCTCGAGGCCGATACCGCCGAGCGCGTCGGCCGAGACCGTGTACCAGACGGCGCGGGTGCGCAGCTCGCGCGGGGGCAGATCCAGCGGTGTCTCGTCGAGGATCTCCCCGGTGCTGATCCGCCGGCGCAGGTAGCTGACGACTTGGTTCGTCACGTCCACCGTGCCGAAGTTCACGGTGACCGGCCCATGAGCGCGCGTCGCCGCAGTGGAGATGACCGCGATGTCGGTGACGTCGCGAGCCGAGGTGGTCCAGTCCGGGTCCTCGGTGTGGACGAGCGCGGCGTGCTCGTCGAGGTCCAGGCTGTCGACAACGAACGAACGGCCCTGGTGGAGGTACACCGCGCCCGCGTGCACGGTCGAGTGGGCCGCGCCGGAATCGACGGTGCCGATCAGGGACCCCGTCGCGCCGTCGACGACGGCTACCGGCGGCCCCCCGGTTCCGCGGATGTCCGCCACCGGTCGCTCGCGCGCGGTCCAGAACCAGCCGGCCGGCCGCCGCCGCAGCAGACCGCGCGCGACCAGGTCGTCGAGCACCGCCTCGGCTGCCGCGCCGCCGAACATCTCGACGTCTTCCGACCGCAGCGGCAGTTCCGCTGCCGCGCAACACAGCTGGGGCGCGAGCACGTAGGGATTGGCGGGATCGAACACGGTGGCCTCGATCGGCCGCCCGAACACGGCCTGGGGGTGATGAACCAGGTACGTGTCCAGCGGGTCGTCGCGTGCGACGAAAAGGACGACCGACGTCGAGCCGGAGCGCCCGGCCCGGCCCGCCTGCTGCCACAGGGAGGCGAGCGTCCCCGGAAAGCCAGCCAACACCACGGCGTCCAGCCCGGACACGTCCAGGCCCAGCTCGAGTGCGTTCGTCGCGGCGACTCCGAGCAACTCGCCCGACGACAGCGCGGCCTCGAGCGCCCGCCGCTCCTCGGGCAGGTAACCGGCCCGGTAGGCCGCTACGCGTGCGGCCAGATCGGCCAGTCCGGCGTCTGTCAGGTGACGCTGGGCGGTCAGCGCGGTCTGTTCCGCGCCGCGACGCGATCGCACGAACGCCAGCGTGCGTGCGCCCTCGACGACCAGATCGGCCAGCAGCCGACCGGCCTCCGCTCCTGCCGAGCGCCGCACCGGCGCGTCGTTCTCGCCGCGCAGCGCTGTCAACGGCGGCTCCCACAGCCCGAATACGGTCGCCCCGTGCGGCGAGGCGTCGTCGGTGACGGCCGTGACCGGCAGACCGACCAGCCGGGACGCCGAGTCGGCCGGCGAGGACACCGTCGCCGAGGCGAGCACGAACGTGGGCGCCGACCCGTACGCCGCGCACACCCTGCGTAGCCGCCGCAGGATCTGCGCGACGTGCGAGCCGAACAGTCCGCGGTAGGTGTGGCACTCGTCGATCACCACGTAGCGGAGCCGACGGAAGAACGCCGCCCAGCGCCCGTGCGCGGGCAGCAGGCTGCGGTGCAGCATGTCCGGATTCGTCAGCACCCAGTTGGCGTGCGCGCGCACCCAGTCCCGCTCCTCGGTGGGCGTGTCGCCGTCGTAGGTGGCCGCGCGCAGCCAGGGCAGCCCGAGCTCGACGAGCGAGCGCAGCTGGTCGCCGGCGAGCGCCTTGGTCGGTGCGATGTACAGCACGCGGGCGCGGTCGTCCTCCGAAAGCGCGGTCAACGCCGGCAGCTGGTAGGCCAGCGACTTCCCGGACGCCGTCCCGGTCGCCACCACGACTGACGCCCCGCGGTGCGCCGAATCCGCCGCCGCCACCTGATGCGCCCACGGTGAGCTGATGCCGGTCTCGGCCAGCCGCGCCCGCAACGCTTCGGGTACCCAATCCGGCCAGGCCGCGGTCAGGCCCAGTCGGGGCGGTATCTCCTCGACGTGCGTCAAGGGCTCGGCGCCCGGCGGCAAACCCGCGATGAGGCGGTCCAGCAGATCGCGCATCGCCTCGCCTTCCGAAGTCCGGTCTGTGGCACGATGGCCGCAGTCGGCCTACAGCCATGCATAGTCCCCGATACGGGACTGATCACGACGAGGTGGTACCGCAGGTGGAGCTCTCCGTTACCCAGCAGTCCGTCGGTGGGGTGCCGGTCCTCGCGGTCCGCGGCGAGGTCGACGTGTACTCGGCGCCGGCGCTCCGAGACCGGTTGTCCGAACTGCTCACAACCGACAACAAGGTCGTGATTGTCGACCTCGGCGACGTCGGGTTCCTCGACTCCACCGGGCTGGGGGCGCTCGTCGCCGCCCGCACGGCCGCAACCGAGGCGGGTGGCCGGCTACCGGTCGTCTGCGACCGCGAGCGGATCCTCAAGCTGTTCCGCATCACCGGGCTGGACACCGTCTTCGAGATCTATCCGAGCGTGGACGAGGCCGCCGATGGCCTGCACAAGGACGCCCCCACGAGCTGAGCAAGCATCTGCTCGGTTCCGTGACCCGCGTCACGGCGTGTCCTAGGAATCCGGTTAGACTCCGCCAATCAGCGCCTCGCACAAACCTCGCGAAGGCGGGCGCACCCTGACGCCGCTGAGCTGCTCAGCACTCTGCATACCGACGAATGGCATGGGGGAGTTTGCATGGCCTCGCACGACCTGATCGCCGTATCCGCGATCGCCGACAAGCACAATCCGCTCGCGATATCCGGTGGGCAGTACGGAATCGTCGTAGCAATCGGCGTGATCGCGCTGGCCGCGCTGGGCTTCGCGGTCGTGCTGGTCAAGCAGGTGCTCAAGTTCGACCAGGGCACCCCGAAGATGCAGGAGATCGCGAAGGCGGTCCAGGAGGGCGCCGCGGCCTACCTGAACCGGCAGTTCCGCACCTTGGCTGTCTTCTCCGTGATCGTCTTTGTGTTGCTGCTCCTGCTGCCGGTCAACGAGGGCGGGGTGTCGGTACGCGTCGGACGCGCACTGTTCTTCCTGGTCGGCGCGGTCTTCTCTGCCAGCGTCGGCTACATCGGCATGACCATGGCGACGCGGGCGAACGTGCGCGTCGCGTCGGCCGCGCGTGGCGGTGAAGGAGAGCGTGGGTTCCACATCGCGTTCCGCACCGGTGGCATCGTTGGCATGCTGACGGTCGGCCTGGGCCTGCTCGGCGCGTCGATCGTGCTGCTCGTGTACAACAAGAACGCGCCGACCGTGCTGGAAGGTTTCGGTTTCGGTGGCGCCCTCCTCGCCATGTTCATGCGTGTCGGCGGCGGCATCTTCACCAAGGCGGCCGACGTCGGCGCCGACCTGGTGGGCAAGGTCGAGGCGGGCATCCCCGAGGACGACCCGCGCAACGCGGCCACCATCGCCGACAACGTGGGTGACAACGTCGGTGACTGCGCCGGCATGGCCGCCGACCTGTTCGAGTCCTACGCCGTCACGCTCGTCGCCGCCCTGATCCTCGGTCAGGCGGCGTTCGGCGCGAAGGGCCTGCTGCTGCCGCTGATCATCGGCGCGATCGGGATCGTCAGCTCGGTCGTCGGCGTGCTCACCACCAAGCTGCGCCCCACCGACCGCAACGGTCTCGTGCCGATCAACCGCGGCTTCATGATCTCCGCGGTCTTCTCTCTCGCTCTCGTCGCGGTCGCGTCGTTCACGTTCCTGCCGAGCCGGTTCAGCGGCTTTCACATCGCCGCCATCGCCGGTTACAAGGGTCACCCGAACCTGATCGCGTTCCTTGCCGTTCTCATCGGCATCGTGCTCGCCGTGCTCATCCAGCAGCTCACCGGTTACTTCACCGACACCGCCCGCCGCCCGGTCAAGGACGTCGCGAAGACGTCGCTCACCGGGCCGGCCACCGTCATCCTCGCCGGCATTTCGCTCGGACTGGAATCCGCTGTGTACACGGCGATTCTCATCGCGCTGGCGGTGTTCGGCGCCTTCCTTCTCGGCAGCGGCGCGGTCGGTGTCGCGCTGTTCGCGGTCGCCCTGGCCGGCTGCGGTCTGCTCACGACCGCCGGGGTCATCGTCGCGATGGACACCTTCGGCCCGGTCAGCGACAACGCGCAGGGCGTGGCCGAGATGAGCGGCGACATCGACGAGAAGGGCGCACGCGTGCTCACCGACCTCGACGCGGTCGGCAACACGACGAAGGCGATCACCAAGGGCATCGCCATCGCGACGGCCGTGCTCGCCGCAACGGCATTGTTCGGTTCGTTCACCGATGCCGTCCTCAGCGCGCTCGTCAAGAACCACGCGGGTGGTGGGTTCGCCCCGCTCGTCGCGTCCCCGAACGTGCTGGTCGGCATGATCATCGGCGCGTCGGTCGTGTTCTTGTTCAGCGGGCTGGCGATCAGCGCCGTGGGCCGCGCAGCCGGTCGCGTCGTGTTCGAGGTGCGCGAGCAGTTCCGCACCAAGCCGGGGATCATGGACTTCACCGAGAAGCCGGACTACGGACGCGTCGTCGACATCTGCACCAAGGACTCGCTGCGCGAACTGGCCACGCCAGGGCTGCTCGCGATCTTCGCGCCGATCACGATCGGGTTCGCCTTCGGCGCCGGGCCGCTCGCCGGATACCTGGCCGGAGCGATCTCGACCGGCGTACTCATGGCGGTGTTCCTGGCCAACTCCGGCGGCGCCTGGGACAACGCGAAGAAGATGGTCGAGGACGGCGTGTACGGCGGCAAGGGCAGCGACTCGCACGCCGCCACCGTCATCGGTGACACCGTCGGCGACCCGTTCAAGGACACCGCTGGACCGTCGATCAACCCGCTGATCAAGGTCATGAACCTGGTGGCGGTGCTCGTCGCTCCTGCGGTTATCAAGTACAGCGTCGGCGACCACAAGAGCAACGCGGTCCGGGCCGTTGTCGCGATCGTCGCGTTCCTGATCATCGCCGCCGCGGTCATCGTGTCCAAGCGCCGCACCGTCTCGATGGGTGACACGCCGGCCGACCGCGAGTCGACCGAGCCGGTGAACTCCGCCGCCGCCTGACGCGTACGGGCCGCGTGGCCCACTCAGCGCCCGGCTCGTGCCTAACCTGGAGCAGGCTTGGGCGAGCTTCTCGGCGCGGGCGACGAGGGCAGGTACAACGTGACGATGCAGTTCTCGCTATTCGGGGCAGCGGCAGCCGAGCCGACGCTCGATGACCTCGACGGCGTGCTGCTCGCGGGCGGCCAGTGGGTCCGGTCCACCACGGGCGCCAGGCTGTCGGTCGTCGTGGCCGACCGTTGGCGCGCCGACGCGCTGGCCGACGCGTTCGCCTCCCGCGACGTCGCCGCGACCGATGCGGTCGTCGAAGCCGAAGGCGGGTACGGCGTGCGCACCGGGTTCGCGGCCGACCTCGCGGACGCCGCCGCCCGCTGGACGCGCGGCGCGACTCAGGGGCCGCCCCCGGGTTTCGCCCTCAGCGCCGGCGGGCTCCGACTGTGGGCGATTGCAACCGGCCGGCGCGACGACGTCGGTTACCTGCTCGGCACGGCCGAACCCGATGACGCCGTCCACCTGGCGGGCGGCGCCCAGCTGTCGCGTCTCGGCGTCGCTGCCGTGTCCATAAGCCGCGGCGGCTCGGGCTGGCGGGTCACCTCGGTGAAGCGAATCCGTCGGCTCGTGGAGCTGCTCGGAGAGGCGCCGCCGGGCGCTGCGGCAACCTGGCCGCTGCCGCGCTGACCGCTGCTTCGGCGGCCGCCGCAACGTCTCGCGAAATGAGATCGACGACGGAGCATTTGGGCCGGTGAGGTACCGTCCGCGACGGCGGGGGCGTCGGAGTGACGCCTGCCCTCCACCACCCGATCTACGACGGGAGCAGACGTGGCACCCAAGGCGCGCAAGGCGGCCACCGGCACCAAGCTGGTGATCGTCGAGTCGCCGGCGAAGGCAAAGACGATCGGCGGCTACCTCGGCGCGGGGTACGTGGTCGAGGCGTCGATCGGGCATATCCGCGATCTGCCACGCAACGCCGCCGACGTGCCCGCCGCCTACAAAGGTGAGTCCTGGGCGCGCCTCGGCGTCGACACCGAGCACGATTTCGAACCGCTGTATGTCATCAGCCCGGACCGCAAGCAGCAGGTCAGCAAGCTCAAGTCGCTGGTCAAGCAGGCCGACGAGCTGTACCTAGCCACCGATGAGGACCGCGAGGGCGAGGCGATCGCCTGGCACCTGGTGCAGACGCTCGATCCGCAGATTCCGGTGCGGCGGATGGTCTTCCACGAGATCACCCCCGGTGCCATCGCTGACGCGGTCGCCTCCCCGCGCGATATCGACGAGCGGCTCGTCGACGCGCAGGAGACTCGCCGCATCCTGGACCGGCTCTACGGCTACGAGGTCAGCCCCGTTCTCTGGAAGAAGGTGCTGCCGAAGCTTTCCGCCGGACGCGTGCAATCCGTCGCGACCAGGATCGTGGTCGAGCGCGAGCGGGCCCGCATGGCCTTCCACACGGCCGAATATTGGGACGTCGACGGCACGTTCGCACCGAGGAATCCGAAGCAAGGCGATCCCGACACGTTCAGCGCGACGCTGGTGGCTCTGGACGACATCCGCATCGCGACCGGTCGCGACTTCGATCCGGCTACCGGACGCGCGGGCGGTGACGTGCTGCACCTCGACGAGGCCGGCGCCAGGGGGCTGGCGGCGCGTCTGGAGGGCCGTCCGTTCGAGGTCAAGCGGGTCGAGGAGAAGCCGTACCGGCGCCGCCCCTACCCGCCGTTCATGACCTCGACGTTGCAGCAGGAGGGCGGCCGCAAGCTGCGCTGGTCCTCGGCGACCACGATGCGCGTGGCGCAGCGCCTGTACGAGAACGGCTACATCACCTATATGCGGACTGACTCGACCAACCTGTCCGCAACCGCGCTTGCCGCGGCGCGGGCGCAGGCCCGTGAGCTGTACGGCGACGCCTACGTGCCGGCGGAGGCGCGCACCTACAGCCGCAAGGTGAAGAACGCGCAGGAGGCGCACGAGGCGATCCGGCCGGCCGGTGACACGTTCCGAACTCCCGGCGCGGTGCACGGTGAGCTGTCGGCGGACGAGTTCCGCCTGTACGAACTGATCTGGCAGCGCACGCTCGCGTCGCAGATGTCCGACGCGGTCGGCACCACCGTCTCGATCAGGCTCGCGGGGGAGTCGGTCGCCGGTGAGCGCGCCGAGTTCGCGACATCAGGACGCACGATCACGTTCCCCGGCTTCATGCGCGCCTATGTCGAGGACACCGACGAGTCCGCCGAGAAGGACGACGCCGAGAAGCGGCTGCCGCAGCTGGCTGCCCGCGATGCGCTCGAGGCACGGGAGTTCGAGGCGGACGGCCACTCGACATCGCCGCCCGCGCGCTACACCGAGGCGTCGCTGGTGAAGGCAATGGAAGAGCTTGGGATCGGCCGGCCGTCCACGTACGCGTCGATCATGCAGACGATCCAGGACCGGGGCTACGTCTGGAAGAAGGGTCCGGCACTCGTGCCGTCCTGGACGGCGTTCGCGGTCGTCGGCCTGCTCGAGTCGTATTTCGCCCGCCTCGTCGACTACGGCTTCACCGCCTCGGTGGAGAACGACCTGGACTCCATCGCCGCGGGCGAACACTCACGCGTCGACTGGCTGCACGGGTTCTACTTCGGCGCCGACAACGCTCCGGCCGACTCGCAACGCATCTCCGCGCAGGGCGGCCTGAAGCGGCTGATTGCCGATCGCCTCGAACAGATCGATGCCCGGGGCGTCAACTCCATCGCGTTGGACGGCACCGGTGCCGTCGTGCGCGTCGGCCGCTACGGACCGTACCTGCAGCGCGGCGAGGAGCGGGCGTCGCTGCCGGAGGACCTCGCCCCGGACGAGGTGACCCCGGAGAAGGTCGAGGAGCTGCTGTCCGCGCCGTCCGGCGATCGCGTCCTCGGCACCGACGACGACAGCCGCGAGATCACCGCGAAGTCCGGGCGCTACGGCCCGTACGTGACCGACGGGGAGCGGTCCGCGTCGCTGTTCAAGTCGATGGCGCTGGACACCGTCACGATCGAGGAGGCGCGGCGCCTGCTGACCCTGCCGCGAGAGCTCGGCCTGCTCGACGGTGAGGAGGTCACCGCCCAGAACGGCCGCTACGGGCCGTACGTGAAGCGGGGCACCGACTCGCGCTCGCTCGAGTCCGAGGACCAGCTGTTCACCGTCACGCTCGAGCAGGCCGCCGCGCTGTTCGCCCAGCCGAAGACTCGCGGACGGCGCACGGCGGCGGCCCCGCCGTTGCGCGAGCTCGGTGCCGATCCGGTGTCCGAAAAGCCGATGGTGGTCAAGGACGGCCGGTTCGGGCCCTATGTGACCGACGGCGAGACGAACGCGTCGCTGCGGCGCGGTGACTCCATCGAGGAGCTGACCGACGAGCGCGCCGCGGAGCTGCTCGCCGATCGTCGCGCCCGCGGACCGGCCAAGAAAGCCGCGAAGAAGGCACCGGCGAAGAAGGCACCGGCGAAGAAGGCGCCAACCAAGACCGCGGCGAAGAAGTCCGCGGCGAAGAAGTAGCCCACTCGCTGTTGATCAGGGATGGTCAGGGCCGGTGAGCCACGACGAAGATCCGGCGGTACGGAAACAGCGTGCCGTGCTTTCCGGCGGGATAGGCCTCCCGTAACGCCGCGGCGTAGTCCGCCTCGAAGGCTTCCACCGCGTGCCCAGTGTCGAGGGCGTCTATCTCGAGGGCGTCTATCTCGAGCGCCTCAGCGGGGTGGGTTCGGTCTTCGATCCGCTGCCCGGCCAGCGCGGCGAGGACAGGACGAAGCCCGGTGCCTCGCATCCACTCCAGCACCGGATCGGACCCGGACAGCACGTGCAGGTAGGTCGTCTCCCACACGTCCACGTGCAGGCCGGCATCGAGCAGCAGTCCCGCGTATGTCTGCGCCGACTGAACCGCGTCGTGGTGCCGCAGGGCGTCACCCAGCAGCCGCGCCCAGCGCGGCGAGGACGCCAGTGCTCGCAGCCGCGCGTGCGACGGCGAGTCGAAGTTGCCCGGCACCTGGAACGCCAGCCAGCCCCGGGCGGGCAGCGCATCGGCCCAGGTTCGAAGTAGCGCGACGTGTTCGGGAACCCACTGCAGGGTCGCGTTGCTGAGCACCACATCGGCATCGGGCGGCCCGCGCCACGCGGCGACGTCCGCCACGCGGAACGAGAGCCGCTCACCGCCGCGAGCGCGGTCGATCATCTCGGGCGACGAGTCGATACCCTCGACGAGAGCCGAAGGCCATCGTTGCGCGAGCAGAGCGGTGAGCGTGCCCGTT
The DNA here is from genome assembly GCA_025465405.1 of Pseudonocardiales bacterium. GTDB lineage: Bacteria > Actinomycetota > Actinomycetes > Mycobacteriales > Jatrophihabitantaceae > RYN-117. The sequence goes on from JAODNL010000110.1 coordinate 22,305, forward strand.
CCGCAGCCGAGATCCACGACCCGTCGAGGTGCATCGCAGTCGACGCGTCCGACGAGATCGAGGAACGGACGCGAGCGCTCGGCGGCGAACTTCCCGTACTGGATCGGGTCCCAGCGCATTCGGCAGGTCCTCTCGACATCAAGGAATATATCTTGAAGTCAAGAGATATGGCACCATGGACGCCATGACGGACGAAGTCGACGAGATCGTCGCGGCGTGGCGGCGCGAACGCCCCGATCTCGACGTCACGCCGCTCCAGGTGCTGTCCAGGGTCAGCCGGCTGGCCGCGGTCCTCGACGAGCGGCGAGCCAACGCCTTCGTCGAGCACGGCCTTCAGGCGCACGAGTTCGACGTCCTCGCGGCGCTGCGCCGCAGTGGTGAGCCGTTCGAGCTCACCGCCGGTGAACTGTGCTCGCTCACCCACGTCACGTCCGGCACCATGACGAGCCGCCTCGACCGCCTCAGCACGCGGCGGTTCGTGACCCGACACGCCGATCCGACGGACGGGCGGCTCGTCCGGGTGCGGCTCACAGCTACCGGACGCAAGCGGGTGGACGCGGCGTTCGCGGCGCTGCTCGACACCGAATGGGAGCTGCTCGACACCCTCGCCGCGTCGCGGCAGGACTCTGTGGCCGACGCGCTGCGCGAGTTGCTGCTCGCGGCCGACGTCGGCAGTGACGGCTCCTGACCGCCCGCTGAGGAGCGTGGATCGGGGAATAGGCGCACTACCAGTGCCGCGTCGGGCCTCGCGGATACGCTGAAGCCTGTCCAAGAATGACCTGAGGGGGATTCCATCAGCGCCGATAGCGCCGACAGTGCCGCACCTGCACCGTCGGCCGTCTCCTCGGTCTCCGCCCTCCGCGGCGTGCTGCGCGTGACGCCGTTCCGGCGGCTGTGGTACTCCACCGCGCTGTCCAGCCTCGGGGACTGGCTCGGGTTGTTGGCGACGACGGCGTTGGCGACATCGCTCGCGCACGGCTACCAAGCCCAGAACTACGCGCTCGGTGGCGTGCTCGTCGTCAAGCTGCTTCCGGCGATCGTCCTTGGCCCCGTCGCGGGGGCCTTCGCCGACCGCTTCGACCGGCGGCGCACGATGGTCATCTCCGACTTCATCCGGTTCGGTCTGTTCATCACCATTCCCCTCGTCCACACCATCGCCTGGCTCCTGATCGCCAGCTTCCTTATCGAGTGCGTCAGTTTGTTCTGGATGCCGGCGAAGGACGCGTCCGTGCCGAACCTGGTGCGTCGCGACCAGATCGAAGCGGCCAACCAGCTGAGCCTCATCACCACCTACGGCTTCACGCCGGTACTCGGGGCGGCACTGTTCTCGGTGCTCTCGCTGATCACGAACGTCCTCGCCCGCCATGTGCATTTCTTTCGCGCGCAGCCGGTCAACCTGGCGCTGTACTTCAACGCGGCGACGTTCCTCGTCGGCGCGCTGGTCGTGCTCTTCATCCGCGAGATCAGCGGGCATCGCAACGGCCGGGTGTCCGGTGACCAGCCCAGCCTGTTCGGCCTGATGCGCGAGGGTGCGGAGTTCATCCGCAACTCGCGACTGATCGGTGGTCTGATCATCGGCCTGGTCGGCGCGTTTGCCGGTGGCGGCGCTGTGATCGGCGCGGGCAAGACTTTCGTGACGAGCCTCGGCGGGGGCAACGCGGCCTACGGCGTGCTGTTCGGATCGGTGTTCGTCGGACTCGGCTCGGGGATCGCATTCGGCCCGCGGATCGCCCGTGAGCTCTCCCGGCGCCGGCTGTTCGGACTGTCGATCGTCTTCGCCGCGATCTGCCTCATCCTCACCGCGCTGATGCCCCAGGTAGTGCTAGCGATGATCTTCATCCTCGGCGTCGGCTTCGGCGCGGGGGTCGCGTACCTGGCCGGCACGACCCTCATGGGCACCGAGGTCGGCGACGAGATGCGCGGCCGGGTGTTCGCGCTGCTGCAGTCGCTGATCCGCGTGATAC
>JAODNL010000142.1 GCA_025465405.1 Pseudonocardiales bacterium
GTCGAGCGCGAGCGCGATGTCGACCCCGGCGGTGAGGCCAGACGTGCCGATCGCCTCGACGATCAGGTCGAGCGCGGCGCGGTTGGAGTCGAGGTAGGGCGCGAACCCGCCCTCGTCGCCGAGGCCGGTGGCCAGGCCCTTGGCCTTCAGCACCGACTTCAGCGCGTGGTACACCTCGACACCGGTACGAAGGGCCTCGGCGAACGTCGCGGCGCCGATCGGCGCGATCATGAACTCCTGGACGTCGACGTTTGAGTCCGCGTGCGCGCCCCCGTTGAGGATGTTCATCATCGGAACGGGCAGCAGGTAGGCGTTCGGGCCACCGAGGTAGCGGAACAGCGGCAGGTCCGCCGCGTCGGCCGCGGCCTTCGCGACAGCGAGCGAGACGCCGAGGATCGCGTTCGCGCCGAGCCGGCTCTTGTCCGGGGTCGCGTCGAGGTCGATGAGCGCGGCGTCGACGAGACGCTGCTCGCTGGCCTCAAACCCGACCAGCTCGGGGCCGATCGTGTCCAGCACCGCGTTGACGGCGTTCTGCACGCCCTTGCCGCCGTAGCGATCGCCACCGTCGCGCAGCTCGACCGCCTCGAACGCGCCGGTCGACGCCCCGCTCGGAACGGCGGCCCGGCTGAGGGTGCCGTCGTCGAGCGCGACCTCGACCTCGACGGTTGGGTTCCCGCGGGAGTCAAGGATCTCGCGGGCGCCGACGGCCTCGATGCTGGCCACAGATCAATCCTTTCGACGAGATTGCGCAGTCGAACCAACCCTAGCCGGGGGGCAGAGCGCGCCCCGTTCGCCCCGCCGAGCCCGCGTTCAGTCGCCCGCGGTTGCGCGGTCCTCGGCGGCCCGCATCGCGGCGCGGTAGGCGCGAGCGGTCTCGCGGAGCGCGGACTCGGGATCGATGCCGGCCTCGGCGGCCGCACGGGCCAGCGCGAACAGCCGCTCACCGACGTCGGTGGTCGGCGCCGGCTCGACGTCCAGGCCCGCGCGGTTCGCCCGAGCCACGAGTTTGGCCGCGAGAGCCAGCGCGGGCTGGGCCAGCGGCACGCCGTCGGCCGCCGACGTGCGGCCCTTCTCGGCGACCTTCTGCTTCTCCCACGTCTCGTTCAACTGCGCCGCGTCGGAGACCTCGGCTCCCGCGAATACATGCGGGTGACGGCGGACCAGCTTGTCGACCAGGTCACCGGCGACGTCCTCGATGCCGAAGGCCGCGCCCGGCGGCAGCTCCTCGGTCAGGCGCGCGTGGAACAGGACCTGCAACAGCAGGTCGCCGAGCTCCTCGCGCAGCAACTCGAGGTCGTCGGTCTCGATCGCCTCGAGCAGCTCGTACGTCTCCTCGATCAGGTACTTAGCGAGCGACGCGTGCGTCTGCTCCGCGTCCCACGGGCAGCCGCCCGGCGAGCGCAGCCGATCCATCACGTCGACCGCGCGTTGCAGCTGCGAGGTCATGCCGCACTCAGCCCGCCGTCGAGGTGCCGGTGGGCTTGAGGAAGTCGGGAACGCTCGCGGCCGGATTGGTCGACAGCGACAGGCTCTTCGTGTCCCACGCTCCGTAGCGCGGGTTGACCGAGACGGGGAAGTGCAGCTTGTCGATCACCGTCTGGACGTTCACGCCCTTCTGGGCGTCGGTCGAGATCGCGTTGCGCAGCACCTGCACCCGCACCCACAACCGGGCGAAGGCGCCGGGATACCCGTGCAGGCCGGCCTGGTCGGCGACCTTCTCGACCGTCGAGCCATTCAGTCCCTGCTGAGTGGCGCTGGCGATGGCACCCTCGTTCGGCACTCCGGTCGGCGTCGCCTGCAGGATCCGCTGGTACAGCTGCTGGTCGATCAGCGTGTTCAGTACGAACGTCCGCGCCGGGATGGAGATGGTGGCCCCTGACTGGTCCTGGACCTTGACGGCCTGCGCCGAGGTCGCGAGGTACTTCGCAACGTCGTTCTCGCTGACCCGGTGCCCGTCGACGACCGCCGCCGCCCCGACATTGGTACGGCAGGCGCTCAGCCCGGACACGGCCAGCACGCCCACGGCGGCAACGGACAGGAGGCGAACTCTCACGGCGTCAGAATCTCATGCGCGGCATGGCCGCACTCACGCAGCCTGCGTGACCTGTTGCAGGACGTCAGCGCCCCAGTTCAGCAGGGCGACGTCGCGCAGCGGCTCGCCGCCGAAGGACGTCAGCGCGAACGAGCCGTCCGGCTTGACGACGCCCCTCGGCCTCGGCACGGCCACGGTCGACACCGCCTGCTTGTACAGCGACCTGTCGTAGAGCCGCTTGAGCCGGATCTGCGCGGACTCGGGCAGATCGAGCGGTGTGAACCGCACCGACTGGCCCTGCAACGACACCTCGGTGACGCCGTAGCGACGGCAGATCACCTTGAAGCGCGCCACCGCGAGCAGGTTCTCGACCGGCGGCGGTATCGGACCGTACCGGTCGACCAGCTCCGCGCGCACCGCGTCGACCGCGTCGTCCGTGGCGGCCGAAGCCAGCGCCCGGTACGCCTCGAGCCGAAGCCGCTCGCCGGGCAGGTATTCCACCGGCAGGTTCGCATCGACCGGCAGGTCCACCTTGACGTCGGCGTACTCCACCTCGGCGGCCTCGCCGCGGAAGTCCGCGACCGCCTCGCCGACGAGCCGCACGTAGAGGTCGAAGCCGACGCCGGCAATGTGCCCGGACTGCTCGCCGCCGAGCAGGTTGCCCGCGCCGCGGATCTCGAGGTCCTTCATCGCGACGGCCATGCCGGCACCCATCTCGGTGTGCTGCGCGATCGTCGCCAGCCGGTCGTAGGCGGTCTCGGTGAGCGGCCGCTCCGGCGGGTAGGTGAAGTAGGCGTACCCACGCTCGCGGGCCCGGCCGACCCGCCCGCGCAGCTGGTGCAGCTGAGACAGCCCGAACATGTCCGCGCGGTCGACGATCAGCGTGTTGGCGTTGGGAATGTCCAAGCCCGACTCGACGATGGTCGTCGCGACCAGCACGTCGTACTGCTTCTCCCAGAAGCCGAGCATTATCTGCTCCAGCGCGGCCTCGCCCATCTGCCCGTGGGCCACCGCGATCCGCGCCTCCGGGACGATCTCGGCCAGCCGCGACGCCGCCCGGTTGATCGACTCGACGCGGTTGTGGATGTAGAAGACCTGCCCGTCGCGCATCAGCTCACGCCGGATCGCCGCCGCGATCTGCCGCTGGTCGTACGCACCGACGAACGTGAGGATCGGGTGCCGTTCCTCCGGCGGGGTGAGGATCGTCGTCATCTCGCGGATGCCGGTCAGCGACATTTCCAGAGTGCGTGGGATCGGCGTCGCCGACATCGTCAGCACGTCGACTGCGGTGCGCAGCGACTTGAGGTACTCCTTGTGCTCGACGCCGAATCGCTGTTCCTCGTCGATGATCACCAGACCGAGATCCTTGAACCGGACCGTCTGCTGCAGCAGCCGGTGCGTGCCGATCACGATGTCCACGCTGCCGTCGACGATGCCCGCGAGCGTCGCGTCGGAATCAGACGGCGAGGTGAACCGCGACAGCTCGCGGACCCGCACCGGGAACTGCGCCATCCGCTCGGAGAACGTCTGGATGTGCTGGTGCGCAAGGAGGGTGGTCGGCACGAGGACCGCAACCTGCTTGCCGTCCTGCACCGCCTTGAACGCCGCCCGGACCGCCACCTCGGTCTTGCCGTAGCCGACGTCGCCGCAGATGACGCGGTCCATCGGCAGCGGTTTCTCCATGTCCGCCTTGACCTCGTCGATCGCCGCGAGCTGATCGGGCGTCTCGACGTAGGCGAACGCGTCCTCGAGCTCACGCTGCCACGGCGTGTCCGACGAGAACTGGTGACCGCGCGTAGCCATCCGGGCGCTGTAGAGCCGGATCAGCTCGGCCGCGATCTCCTTGACGGCCTTGCGCGCGCGGCCCTTCGTCTTCGCCCAGTCCGATCCGCCGAGCCGGTTCAGCGTGGGCGACTCGCCGCCGACGTACTTCGTGACCTGGTCCAGGGCATCGGTAGGGACGAACAGCCGGTCGCCGGGCTGGCCGCGCTTCGCCGGCGCGTACTCGATGATCAGGTACTCGCGCTCGCCGCCGTTGATGGTGCGGCGCACCATCTCGACGTACTTGCCGACACCGTGCTGCTCGTGCACGACGATGTCACCTGCCTTGAGCTGCAAGGGATCCACGGTGTGCCGGCGCCGCGAAGGCATCCGGCCCATCTCCT
>JAODNL010000153.1 GCA_025465405.1 Pseudonocardiales bacterium
CGGGACCGTCGAGGTGATCCGCTGGGCCAAGTCGCGTGGCATCGCGGTTACCGCCGAGGTGACGCCGCACCACCTCCTGCTCACGTGCGACCTGCTCGACGGGTACGACCCGCTGTACAAGGTGAACCCGCCGCTGCGGCCGGCCGAGGACGTGGCGGCCCTGCGGGCCGCCCTTGCCGACGGCACGATCGATGCGGTGGCCACCGACCACGCGCCCCATGCGCCGCAGGACAAGGACCACGCGTTCGGTGACGCCGCGTTCGGCATGCTCGGCCTGCAGACCGCGCTCGGCGTGGTCATCGAGGCAATGGTGACGACCGGGCTGCTCGACTGGTCCGGTGTCGCGGACCGGATGTCCGTACGTCCGGCGGTGATCGGGCGGCTGGCCGGACACGGCCGACCGCTCGAGGTCGGCGAGCCCGCGAATCTGACGCTGGTCGATCCGGCGGGCGAGTACGTCGTCGATCCCGATCGACTCGCCTCGCTGGCGCGCAACACGCCGTTCGCCGGACGCACCCTGCCGGGCCGCGTCGTCGCCACGTTCCTGCGCGGTCAGGCGACGGTGCTCGACGGTGAGCTCGCCCGGCGCGAGGTGCTCGCGTGATCCGGCTGTGGCTGGTGCTCGGCTGTCTGGCGATGCTCGGGCTGCTGCTGCTCGGCATGCGTCTGGGCTGGCGCAACCGCATGCGCCGCCAGGCGGGCCTGCCGCTGCTGCCCGCAGTGCCCGTTGAGCTGGGTGTGCCGCAGTTGCCCGCCGCGACGGGCGTCTACGTCGGCACCACGTTCGCGACGAGCTGGCAGGACCGGGTCGTGCACGCGGGACTCGGGCTGCGGGCCGCGGCAACGGCAACGCTGTACGCAGCGGGTCTGCTGATCGAGCGAGACGGTGCGAACCCGATCTTCGTCCCCGCGGCGGCGATCGTCGGAGCGCGGCTTGCGCCCGGGCTGGCCGGCAAGGTCGTCGGAGCCGGCGGCCTGCTCGTCGTGGCCTGGCGCCTCGGCGACGCGATGCTGGACACCGGCTTCCGGGCCGACGACAAGAGCGCCTACCCGGCCTGGGTACTGCGTCTCACGCCGACGGACAACTCGGCTGATAGAGAGGACGCTCGGTGACACAGGCGATCCTGGTGCTCGAGGACGGGCGCACGTTCACCGGCGACACCTATGGCGCGCCGGGGGAGACCTTCGGCGAGGCCGTCTTCGCCACCGGCATGACCGGCTACCAGGAGACGCTCACCGACCCGTCCTACCACCGCCAGGTGGTCGTGCAGACCGCACCGCACATTGGCAACACCGGCATGAACGACGAGGATGCCGAGTCACGGCGGATCTGGGTCGCCGGCTACGTCGTGCGCGATCCGGCGCGCCGGCCCTCGAGCTGGCGGGCCCGCCGCTCCCTCGACGACGAGCTCGCCGCGCAGGGAGTCGTCGGCATCAGCGGGATCGACACCCGGGCGCTCACCCGGCATCTGCGCGAGCGCGGTGCGATGCGCTGCGGCGTCTCGAGCGTGGATACCGACCCGCAATCCTTGCTGCGCAAGGTGGTCGCCTCGCCGCCGATGATCGGCGCGGACCTGTCCGCCGAGGTAACCACCCAGCAGCCGTATCGCGTCGACGCGCTCGGGACGCACCGGTTCACGGTCGCGGCCCTCGACTACGGCATCAAGTCGATGACGCCGCACCGAATGGCCGAGCGGGGCATCTCCTCACACGTGTTGCCGTCGACCTCGACCGCCGATGAGGTGCTCGCAACCGGCGCCGACGCAGTGTTCCTGGCCAACGGCCCCGGTGACCCGGCGGCCGCTGATGCCGCCGTCGACACGGTGCGCGAGCTGATCCGCCGTGACCTCCCGGTCTTCGGAATCTGCTTCGGCAACCAGGTGCTCGGCCGCGCGTTCGGGTTCGGCACGTACAAGCTCGGCTACGGCCACCGCGGGATCAACCAACCGGTGCAGGACCGCGCCACGGGCAAGGTCGAGATCACCGCGCACAACCACGGCTTCGCGGTCGACGCGCCCCTGGACGGCGTCACCGACACCGACTTCGGCGGCGTCGAGGTCAGCCACGTCTGCCTCAACGACAACGTCGTCGAGGGGCTCAAGGCCCATGACGTCAGGGCATTCAGCGTTCAGTACCACCCGGAGGCCGCGGCCGGGCCGCACGACGCCGCCTACCTCTTCGACCGCTTCGTCGAGCTGCTGGAGAGGAAGTAGATGCCGAAGCGCACCGACATCGAGCACATCCTGGTGATCGGCTCCGGGCCGATCGTGATCGGACAGGCCTGCGAGTTCGACTACTCCGGAACTCAGGCCTGCCGCGTGTTACGCGCCGAAGGTTTCCGGGTCAGCTTGATCAACTCGAACCCGGCGAAGATCATGACGGACCCGGAGTTCGCCGACGCCACCTACATCGAACCGCTCACGCCGGAGTTCGTCGAACGGGTCATTGCGGCCGAACGCCCCGACGCGCTGCTGCCGACGCTCGGCGGCCAGACCGCGCTGAACCTTGCGGTCGCGCTGTACGAGTCGGGCGTGCTCGAGAAGTACGGCGTGGAGCTGATCGGCGCCGACATCGAGGCCATCCGGCGTGGCGAGGATCGGCAGCGGTTCAAGGAGATCGTGCGCGCGGTGGGCGCCGAGGTTCCCGAGTCGCGGGTCTGCCATTCCCTCGACGAGGCGCTCGAG
>JAODNL010000193.1 GCA_025465405.1 Pseudonocardiales bacterium
GTGATCAGGGGCCCAGATCGTCTCGAAGCCGCTCTCCTCGGCGGCGACAGCGAGCTCGCGGATGCGTTCGAACGCGGCTAAGGGGTCATCGAACGCGGCCAGCTCGTGGGTGGTGCCGGTCGGGATATAAAGGCTGAACCTCACAGCAGCAAGGACCCTTCTTTTCGGTAGTGGTGTCCTGATGTATCGACCACCGGCAGGACGGAAAGGAATCGGGCCCAGCCACGGTTGCGTGCGTGACCGGCAAGCCGGGCAGCGATCGCGCCGCCATCCCGCGAGGCGCGACGAGGGCAGCGCGCAGGTGCGTCGCTATTTCGTCCCGTACAGCTCGATCGCCTGCTCACCGCTGATGTCGAGTCGTTCGGCCCGGTCGGGAAGGCGGACCGCGCCGACCACCTCGACCAGGCCCTATGTGGCGGCGTCCCGGAACCGGCGCTGCGCAGAGGTGGGCTGGCTCGTCAGACGTGGTTGGACAGCTATGTGGAGCAGCCCATCACTCGGATGATCTTTGCTCGAGGCAAGATCATCTGGCGGTCACCTTGGTAGCCAATCCGTTCGTTCGTCGACGCCGGCGCCCGAGGGCGGCGGCCACGAGGGCGAGCACGGCGAGCCGGACGGCCAGGGGATGGCGTGTGGGCGGCCTCGGTGATGTGGCGGCGGGGCCGCGTTTGGAGGGCCAGCAGTAGCGCAGCTTCGCCGGTGTGGAGCAGGCGGCGGCCCTGCAGGCGGCGAACCGATACTTGCCCACGAAAAGTGAGCTCGCCAAACAGTCACGCACCACCTGGCGTGCCTGCAGCGGAGCAAGCCACGCCACCGACGCGGCGGCAGTGACCAGTAGGACGAGCATCGAAGCGGGCAGCACCCGGCGGGCACGGCGAGCGTAGAAGGCAGCGAACCGCACCCGGCCTTGCCGCGCCGCCTCAGCCACCAGAAGGCCGGTGATCAGGAAGCCGAAGATCACAAAGAAGCAGTCCACCCCCACGTAGCCGCCACCAAGGCCCGGCACGCCCGCGTGATACAGCACAACCGCCAGCACCGCGACGGCCCGCAAACCCTGAACGTCGCCGCGTCGAATCGGACGACTCGAGGGCGCCTCATCGCAAGCGACGCCTCGATCACGACGCTGACCTGCCACCACAACCCCCGGTCGGAATACCCACATTGGCGGGGGAATCAGCCCCGCTGAGCGCAAATTTTTGCGGCGAGGCTATGGGCCACACTGACCGCGTCGTGATCTGGCGTGCAGCGTCAACGTCCACGCATTCGAGGTGGTGGAACTGCTGTCCGGGTTGTGCCTTGGATGGCCGCGACCCTTTGTCGTGCGGCGGAGCGGGCTAGATCGGTGATGGCTATCAGCAGGGCGAGGAGCATGAACCCCGCCGCGCTCAGCACAGCGTCCGAAACCGCGTTGGAGTAGTCGTTGCCGCTGCGGGTGAGCACGTGATAGAAGATCGTGGCCAGCGTTGCTGTTCCGATCGCCCCGCCGATCCGTTGCGCTGTTTGCGCCGCCCCTCCCGCCGCGCCGGCCATTGGCACCGGAACTTTCTGCAGGGTCAACGTCATGTTTGGTGAGGTCACCATGCCGCCGCCGAGGCCGGCCACGAGCAGTGGTCCGAGGACGGCCCAGGCCGCGGCATCTCCGGTGACATGTCGCAGGATCATCGCGGCCGCAACCAACCCAATGATTGTGGCGGTCAGCCCGTAGACGGTCAGCCAGCGTCCGAGCCGCGACACCAGCCGCCCGGCGATCATCGCCGACGCGGCCACGCCGAGGGCGAACGGTGTCACGGACAGGCCGGAGCGCAGAGGCGAGTAGCCGAGCCCGTTTTGGAAGAAGAGTGCGAATACCAACCAGATGCCGGTGAACCCCACGAAATAGACCAGCCCGATGACGGCCCCGGCAGGAAAGCCGGACGTGTGCGCGAGGCGCGGATCGAGCAGCGGCGCACGCCCGCGGCGAACCGTGCGAAGCTCCCACCGGCTGAAGGCGGCCAAGAGCATCACTGCCACGACCCACAGCCACCAGAGACGGGTCAGACCGCCGCTGTCGGCGTCGACCAGCGGCACCAGCAGGCTGAGCACGCCGCCGCCGAGGAGCAGCGCACCGGGAACATCCAGGTGAACGCCGCGCAGGCCGGCGGAGCTGCTTGCTGGCACGAGCCGGGCCGCTAGCACCAATGCCATCAGGCCGATCGGCAGGTTCACGTAGAACACCCAGCGCCAGGCGTCGGGTCCGCTGACCACTCCCAGAATCAGACCGCCGATCACGGGGCCGGCCGCCGTTGCGAGCCCGACCGTTGCCCCGAGCACTCCGAAGGCCCGGCCTCGCTCTGATCCGCGGAACAGCTCCTGGATCAGGCCGGAGTTCTGTGGGATCAGCATGCCGCCGGCTACTCCTTGCAGCAGCCGCGCGCCGATCAGTACCTCGACGTTCGGCGCCGCGCCGGTCAACGAGCTGGTCAGCACGAATGCGGCCAAGGCGATCAGAAACATCTTGCGTCGCCCGAGGGCGTCACCCAACCGCCCAGCCGATACGAGGGTCAGCCCCAAGGCCAGGGCGTAGCCGGACACCACCCACTGGGCGGTTGCCGGCCGTACCGCGAGTCCTCGCTCGATGGAGGGCAGCGCGACGTTGACGATGCTGACGTCGAGCAAAACCATGAATGCCGCGAGCTGGGTCACCGCCAACGCCCGCCACCGCCGGGGATCGGCACCGTCCTGGCGCGGGGCATCCTGGATTGCGAGTCCGCCGCTCGCGGCTCTCATCACAGGCGACTCAGGGTGGTCATTCCTTGGCGACCCGGTCGGCCGTACAACCGGCATAGGTGATGCGGGACGTTAGTCACGTCGTATCTCCAGGTACGGAATGGGCCATGCCGACTCAACCAACGATCCACTTATGTGCTCGCCGAGTCATTGAAGCAACCGACCAGTTCCGCTACCCGCCAGCGGGAACGCGCTGAGTCCGGCCTCGCACACTCGACGCGGCAGATCAGGATGCCGACTTGCGGCCGTAGGAACGCAACAGCATGCCGCCACGTCGCCGTCGTCGCGGTCGATGAAAGGCAACACGGTCGTCACCACGCGCGTAGCCGTTCTGCGCGGCTGAATGGCTGTGCCGTCGCAGCAGCCACATCGTCGCGAGGCCGAACGCGACGGACAGGAGATGTCCGGTCGAGGTCATGCCGGGTGACATCAGGAACATGATCGATACCCACGTGCTGATCGCGGCGATCGCCAGGACTCTCGCCGTGCCCTCGAGCAGCAGGCAGGCGGCGGCGAGCACGGAGAACATCACGTAGGACACGCCGACGTCGGCGCGATCGGCCGAGGACGCCGTCCACAGGTGTAGTTGCGCGCCGAGGTCGGCCCCGTACTCGGTCAGTAGCGTGGCCAGCACTTGCCCGCTCAGCGCGACCAGCACGGTGCGCGCGGTACCGATACGGCGTTCGAGCGCTGCGCCCGCAACAGCGATGATCGCGATCTGCGCACCGGACAGCCCGGGCACGACGAAGGCGCTGGCGATCATCGCCGCGACCGGATGATGAGCCAGGTTGTGCACGTTCGTCGAGGCCCACGCCACGACCGCGGTGATGTCAGCGGGATTGGTGTCCAGCAGCACCGCCGAGACCAGCAGGCCGATCACCAGGCCGGACGCCAGCGGGGTGGCCCGTGGCGAGGGCAGAACGCGCGTCGCCACGCGCCGCAACGACTCGGAATCCAGGCCGGGCCGGCGCGGATGTCCGCGCTCGAGCGACCTCGACCCCCAGACGACGACCCCGGTCCCAACACCCATCCCTCCAGCGAACACCGCCGAACCCGAGCCTCCCTGTACGGCAGCTGTTTCCCGGCTGTGCAGATCGGCCCGTCGTCGCAGGCCGAACGTCAAGCGACCGCGCCGGGCGTACGGAGCTGCGGCACTCGGGGCTTGCGCGCGAGGTCGACGCGGCGCCGGAACCGTGCGGTGGGACGGGTCGATGGCATGGCGAGCCGGTCAAGCGAGGGGGTGCGGCGTCCAACCATCGGGGCGCCGGGTGAGCTCGACTCGCCAGGCGCCGGGGCCACGCTCGAGGTAGACGATGCCGTAACCGCCTGGATCGACCCGGACTAGACGCTGCCATATCGGGCTCGGGTCGTTCACCGTTGATCGAAGCTCAATTCGCTCTGAAGGCAGGAGGCGTAACAGCCGGGCCATGACCGCGTCGATGCGTCGCGCACCGTGCAGGCTGTCGAGGTCGATGACTGGGCCTTCGGTGGCGTCATACCATTCGTGCGGCCGCGCGCCGAGAAGGGCGGTAGCGGGTGCCGCAGCGCCGGCAGCGGCCAGCAGTGCTTCGCCGTCGGCGAAATAGCATTCGATCTGTGTGGTCAGGTCCCTGGTGATCGCCGCGAGCTGGTCGGCTGTCAGAGTCGGAGCACCTCCTGCTGCTGTTGCCGCCGCCTCGGACAGGGTGTCGATCGCCAGACGTAGGTCCAGTTGATCACGACGCAGTCGGGCGAGTGCCACCGGATCGTGATGATCGCTCCGGAACAACAACCACTGCTCATTCGCCGCCTGGCGCAAGACCTCAAGATGGAGGTAGTTGAGCAATTCCTGCAGCTCCGGTTGGGGAAATCGACCCTCGTCGGTCTCCTTGAGCAGCGCTGCTGCACGGGTCGCGACCTCTCGCATGAGCAGCTCGTGTTCCTCCGCAAGTGTGGATGAGTCCGAGATCGTCATCGTTACGCGCCAATCGTGAGTGGGGTTGTCTCGGCACGACCACCGCTCCCAGGTGGATGCGACGTGCGCCGGCGGGCGATGTTTCGACTGGCAATACTCATTGCTTGCTTCCTA
>JAODNL010000195.1 GCA_025465405.1 Pseudonocardiales bacterium
CGCCGAGGCCGTCCAGGACGCGTCCGACGACCCGGATACGGTGGCGCGGTTCGCCAGCCGGATGCAGCACGAAGGTGCCCGCCTGGCCCGCCTCGTCGGCGAGCTGATGGAGCTGTCCCGCGTCCAGGGCATGGATCCGATGCCCGGCGCGGCCAGCGTCGCTGTACAGCCCCTGGTGGACGAGTCCGCGGACCGGGCCCGCCTGGCCGCGGAGCAGGCCGGCATCGAGATGGTGGTGCGCTGCGAGGAGGGGTTGGTGGTCAGCGGCAACGAGGCCCAGCTGGCGACTGCGGTGGCCAACCTCGTCGACAACGCGATCGCCTACAGTCCGCACGGCACCCGCGTCGTCGTGACCGCGCGGGCGAGCAGCGACCTCCAGGATCGACCGACGGTCGACATCGCGGTCACCGACCAGGGCCTCGGCCTCGCCGACGCCGACCTCGACCGGATCTTCGAGCGCTTCTACCGTGTCGACCCGGCACGGTCGCGCGCCACCGGCGGCACCGGCCTGGGCCTGGCCATTGTGAAGAACATCGTCACCAACCACCTCGGCACCGTGTCTGTGGCCAGCGTGGTAGGTGCCGGGTCGACGTTCACGATCCGGTTACCACGCGTTCACTCCGATGCGCGACCGTCTGCCAAGGACGAGACCGGCCCGCTGACCATGGCGAAAGGATCCCTGTGACGCGAGTACTGGTTGTCGAGGACGAGGAGTCGTTCTCGGATGCGCTGTCGTACATGCTGCGGCGTGAGGGCTACGAGGTGGAGATCGCGCCAACCGGCACCGAGGCGCTGACCGCGTTCGACCGCAGCGGCGCGGACCTCGTGCTGCTGGACCTCATGCTGCCCGGGCGGTCCGGGACCGAGGTGTGCCGCGAGCTGCGCTCCCGCTCGCATGTCCCGATCATCATGGTGACCGCACGGGACTCCGAGGTCGACAAGGTCGTCGGCCTGGAACTCGGTGCCGACGACTACGTCACCAAGCCGTTCTCGTCGCGCGAGCTCGTCGCCCGGATCCGTGCGGTGCTGCGGCGCGGGGTCGAGACCGACGAGCTGATGACGAGCACCGTCGAGGCCGGCCCGGTACGCATGGACGTGGAGCGGCACGTGGTGTCCGTCGACGGCGGCCAGATCTCCATGCCGCTCAAGGAATTCGACCTGCTGGAGCTGCTGCTGCGCAATGCCGGCCGGGTGCTCACCCGCGGCCAGCTGATCGACCGGGTGTGGGGAGCCGACTACGTCGGCGACACCAAGACGCTGGACGTCCACGTGAAGCGGTTGCGGTCGAAGATCGAACCGGACCCGGCCAACCCGAAGTACCTCGTGACCGTGCGCGGCCTGGGTTACAAGTTCGAGGTCTGAACCTTCACGAAACCCGAATGATTCGGTGACGTGCCCGGGCGGCACGATCAGTAGTCTCGCTGCGTGCCGTCGGATGCGAGCGCGCGCGGGCTGATCCTCGTCGTCGAAGACGACCACGCGATCGCCGACGTGATCCGGATGAACCTCGCCTCGGCCGGGTACGGCGTGCACATTGAACACGACGGTGCCGCCGGGCTCGACGCGATCCGGCGGCTCAAGCCCGCGGCGGTGATCCTCGACGTCGGCCTGCCCGGGCTCGACGGCGTCGAGGTGTGCCGCCTGATGCGCGCGAACCATGACTGGACCCCGGTGCTGTTCGTCACCGCGCGCGATGACGAAGTGGACCGCATCGTCGGGTTGGAGCTCGGTGCCGACGACTACGTCACCAAGCCGTTCTCGCCGCGAGAGCTCGTCGCGCGGGTCGGCAGCGTCCTGCGCCGCAGCCAGGGCATCGCCGACGCGCCGCCGGCGCTGACACTCGGGTCGGTGCGTGTCGACCTCGGCGAGCGCCGCGTGTTTGCCGGCGACCTCGAGGTGGCGCTGACGGCCACGGAGTTCGACCTGCTTGCCTTCCTGATCCGCCGGCCGGGCCGGGTGTTCAGCCGTGAACACCTGATCAGCGAGGTCTGGGGCTATTCGGCGCTTGCGGGCAACCGCACCGTCGACGTGCATGTGGCGCAGCTGCGCGCAAAGCTTGGCGCCGCGAGCCCGATACGAACCGTCCGCGGCTTCGGCTACGCGGCCGACGAGCGGACGGCGGCCCGGTGACGGCGCGCCAACTTTTCCCCGCCCCTGCCCGATTTTGGGTCGGAAATCGGCGCCCAGCGGGGAAAGGAGGGTCGGGGCTGCACACCTTTCCCCGCCCCTGCCCGATTCTGGGCCGGAAATCGGCGCCCAGCGGGGAAAAGCCCAGCGGGAAAACCAGGTGACGGCCTTGGGCCGGCGCGGGTCGCTGGCCGGGCGGATCACGCTGCTGACGATGGCGGTCACGGTGATCACCGCGCTGGTCGCGGGCGCCTTGTCGATCGGCCTGATCCGTAGCGCCGATCAGGCCAGCGCGCGCAAGGCGCTGGCACGGGTCGCGGACGCCACTCAGGCCACGGCCGACCTCGGTACCGGTGCGCTCGGCGACGTGCGGGCCCGGCGCACCCTGCGCGCGCTGCAGGTGCAGTTCGCGACGCTCGGCTCGACGGGTGCCATCACGGCGGCCAGCAGCGCGATCGCCCGCGATGCGGTTGAGCCGGCCGACGTCACCCGTCTGCACGCCGGGAGCAGCCTGTCACTGACCCGTACCGTCGACGGCCATCGCGTGATCATCGAGGGACGGCCGACGAAGACCGGGGCGATCGTGCTGGTGCAGCGGCAATCCGACGCCCTCGCCGGCGTCGGCCGAGCGGTGCGGCGGATCCTGATCTCGCTTCTCGTCGGCGTCGCGGTCGCGGGGGTGCTCGCGCTGCTGTTCGCGCGACGCCTGGCGCAGCCGTTGCGCAGGACCGCGCAGGCCGCACACGCGCTCGCCTCCGGCCGCCGCGACGTGGCGGTGCGACCGGAAGGACCGGCTGAGGTCGCGGATGTCGGCGAGGCGGTGAACATGCTGGCTGCCAACCTCGCGTTCTCAGAGTCGCGTCAACGCAACTTCCTGATGTCGGTGTCGCACGAGCTGCGCACGCCGCTGGCCGCGATCACCGGTTACGCCGAATCGCTGTCCGGTGGCGTGGTTCCGGTCGAGGACACCGCCCGGGTCGGGCAGGTCATGCTCGACGAGTCGCGCCGCCTCGATCGGCTGGTTTCCGACCTGCTCGACCTGGCACGCCTGGACGCCGCGGACCTCCGGATCGATCTGGTCGACACGGACATGATCGCGCTCGCCGGTACCGCGGCCGACGTCTGGTCCGCCCGCTGCGCGGCGGCCGGAGTGCGTTTCGAGTTCCAGGCGGCGGCCCCGCTCGTCGCACGCACCGATCCGGCCCGGCTTCGACAGGCCCTGGACGGCTTGCTCGAGAACGCCCTGCGCGTCACGCCGGCCGGTGCCACGATCGTGCTTGCCGCGCGGACCGAACCCGGACCCTGGCCGGTCGTTCTCGAAGTCCGCGACGGTGGCCCGGGCCTGTCCGACGCCGACCTCGCCGTCGCGTTCGACCGCTCCGCGCTGTACGAGCGATACCGCGGCGTACGACGGGTCGGGACCGGTCTCGGGCTCGCGATCGTGCACGGACTGGTCACCCGGCTGGGCGGGACGGCCGAAGCGGGCCACGCCGCCGAGGGCGGGGCCCGCTTCACCATCCGGCTGCCGTGGGCGCCTACTTCTTGACGTCGACGATCCAGGTCGCGGTCAGCGTGCTGTCACCGGTACCCGCGACCAGCACGTCGTCGCCGGTGTGCACGGCGCCGATCGAGCTCGGGGCGCCCTTCTTGTTCGCCCGTTGGCGCACCTTCGTCGCGGACGTCACCGCGTAGGTCTGGCTGGTGTTGTCGGCTGCGTTGACGGTGATAGACGTGGACGACACGGCCGTTGCGGTGCCGCGGATCGCGTCGTGCGTGACAAACGAATTGGTCTTGGCGTCGCGCGTCACCCACGTGCCGTGAACGGCGCGATTGGCCAACAGGCGACCCAGCTTAGGGTGTGCCGCGGCAGCGGCCGAGCCTGACGCCGGTGCCGGCGAACCGGACGTCGTCGAGCCGGACGTCGCCAGGGCGGCCGTGCCCGCTCCGAGCGTTGCCGCGGCGATGGCACCGGCGACCGCGATCTTCCTCCACATATCGATCTCCTCACGAATGCGTTGCTTGGTGTTGTGAGCATCGCGCTCGGAGGTTCGGCGCCGGGAAAGGAATTGTCAGGATCGTGTTCGGGCCGCCGCCTCGGTGGCGGGGTGGACGGCCACCAGGCCGAGCTTCAGCCGGTCGGCGCACACCCTGGCCAGCTCGTCGTAGGCCGGCTGGCCGATCAGTGCCACGAGCTCCGGGGCGTAGGACACATAGAGCGGCTCGCCGCCGATGTGCGCCTCCGGCGACGAGGTGCACCACCAGTGCAGGTCGTGGCCGCCCTCCCCCCAGCCGCGACGGTCGAACTCGGAGACCGTGGACACGAGCACGCGGGTCTCGTCCGGACGGTTCACCCACTCCTGCTCGCGGCGCACCGGCAACTGCCAGCACACCTCCGGCTTCGTCTCGAGCGGATGGCGGCCGGTACGCAGTGCCAGCGCGTGCAACGAGCATCCGGCACCCGCCGGAAAGCCCGGGCGGTTCAGGAAGATGCAGGCACCGTCGATCCTGCGCGTGCGGCGGCGGTTCTCGTCGTCACCGATGCTGTCGCGCTCGATGACGTTGAGCTTGCCGTTCTTGGTCTTCGCGGCCGCGGCGTACTCCCAGTCCGCGGGCGTGAGCTCGGTGGCGATCCGGCGAACCCGCTTCTCGTCGTCCTTGTCCGAGAAGAACGCGCCATGTGAGCAGCAGCCGTCGTCGGCCCGACCGGGCTCGACGCCGTGGCAGCCGCGTCCGAAGATGCAGGTCCATCGCGAGCACAGCCAGGTGAGGTCGGCCCGCACCCAGTGCGATCCGTCGGAGGGATCGGGAAACTCGATCCATTCGCGGGCGAAGTCCAGGGGCACCTCGTCGGGATGCTGCTCGGAGGCGATGGCATGGTCACGGCTCGGCACCCGTCGAGCCTACGAGAGACTCGTTACTGTCGGGCACATGCGGTTGGGTGTTCTCGACGTGGGGTCGAACACCGTGCACTTGCTCGTTGTCGACGCGCATCGGGGAGCGCAGCCGACTCCGCAACTTTCCCGCAAGAGCGAGCTCCGACTGGCCGAGCACCTAGACCGGCGCGGCAATCTCGCGAACGCCGGTGCCGACGCGTTGGTGCACGCGGCGATCGACGCGCGCAAGCAGGCGAAGGAGCTCGACTGCGACGAGCTGGTGGCCTTTGCGACGTCCGCCGTGCGCGACGCGCGGAACTCGGCGGCCGTGCTCAAGCGGGTCGCGAAGGAGGCGGACGTCGACCTCACCGTGCTGACCGGTGCGGACGAGGCGCGGCTGACCTTCCTGGCCGTACGCCGCTGGTTCGGTTGGAGCGCGGGCAACCTGATCTGCCTGGACATCGGCGGTGGCTCGCTGGAGCTCGCCGCGGGAACCGACGAGGATCCCGCCGTCGCGGTGTCGCTTCCGCTCGGCGCGGCGCGGCTCACCCGCGAGTGGTTCGACTCCGACCCGCCGAGCAAGGCTCAGCTGGCGGCGCTGCGCGAGCATGTCGACGCGCAGCTTGCGGTGCCAGCCAAGCAGCTGCTCTCGGCCGGCCCGCCGGACCGGGTCGTCGCCACGAGCAAGACGTTCCGCACCCTCGCCCGGCTGGCCGGTGCCGCGCCGAGTTCGGCGGGTCCGTACGTGCATCGCATCCTCACCCGCACCGGTCTCACCCAGGTGAGCGCGTTCATCTCGCGGATGGCCTCGTCCGATCTGGCCGAGCTCGACGGTGTCAGCGTGGGACGCGCACACCAGACGCTGGCCGGCGCGATCGTGGCCGCGACCGCGATGGACTCGCTGGGCGTGACCGAGGTCGAGGTCTGCCCGTGGGCGCTTCGCGAGGGTGTGATCCTTCGGCGCCTGGACTGGCTCACCGGTAACTGACGCCGGCCAACGATTACCCTCCCGGACCATGAACCCCGCCCCCTCGCCCGTCCACAAGGGGCTGCGGGCATCCCGAGCGAAGGTGGGGCTGTCCACCGCATCGGTCTATCCCGAGAACACCGCCGCCGCGTTCGAGCTGGCCGGGAAGCTCGGCTACGACGGGGTCGAGGTGATGGTCTGGACGGATCCGACCAGCCAGGATCCGTACGCGCTGCTGCGGCTGTCGCAGCACTACCAGGTGCCGATCCTCGCCATCCACGCGCCGTGCCTGATCATCACCCAGCGGGTGTGGACGACCGACCCGTGGACGAAGCTGCAGAAGGCCCAGTTCGCCGCGGAGCTGCTCGGCGCGCAGACGGTCGTCGTCCACCCGCCGTTTCGCTGGCAGCGCGACTATGCCCGCGGTTTCCAGGCCGGCATCCAGCGGCTGGCCGACGAGACCGACATCCACTTCGCGGTGGAAAACATGTTCCCGCTGCGGGTGCGCGGCCGCGAGGTCTCGGCCTACCAGCCCACCTGGGACGTCGCGTTCGACGACCAGCCCTATCGCGACTACACGCTCGACCTTTCACACTCCGCGGTCTCGCAGTCCGACGCGATGGCCATGCTCGATGCGATGGGGGACCGGCTGAGTCACCTGCACGTCGCTGATGGCACGGGTCTGGCCAAGGACGAGCACCTGATTCCCGGCCGCGGCGGCCAGCCGTGTGTCGAAGTGCTCGAGACGCTGGCCGCGCGGGGGTATGTCGGGCACGTCATCGTCGAGGTGAACACGCGACGGGCCATCGACCGGGCCGAGCGGGAAGCCGACCTGGCCGAGGCGCTCGCGTTCTGCCGCCTGCACCTGGTCCGCTACGACGTCGGCTGATAGCGGCTCATAGCGGCTCGTAGCGCAGCAGCACGACTCCGGAGCGGTACGTGGCGGTCTCGATCAGTCGAAGTTTGACTGGGCCACCGGTGTCGAACGGCCGCACGCCGCTGCCCAACCCGATCGGATGCAGCCACAGCACGAACTCGTCGACGAGGCCCTGCCCGATCAGGTAGTGGGCGAGCATTCCGCACCCGTAGGACAGCAGCGTGCCGGTCAGCCGATCCTTCAGTTCCGACACCCGGTGCGCGACGTCCCCGTCGAGCACCGTCGCGTTCCAGTCGAGCGCCCCGGTCAGCGTCCGCGAGGCAACGTACTTCGGCCGGCTGTTCACCAGGTCCGCGAAGCCGGAGGTGTCAGTGATCGTCGGCCACACCCGCGCCAGTCCTTGGTAGGTCTCGCGGCCGAGCAGGAGGGCGTCGGCCGAGCGCAGCTCGTCGAAGCTGCGCTCGGCGGTCTCACCGTCCCCGGAGAACCATTCGTCCACCCGATCGATGACGCCGTCCAGGGTCATCTGCGCCGAGACGATGACCTTGCCCATGAAGCCGTTACTCCGCGGGCCGGTAGGTGAGGATGGCCACGCCGCTGTCGCTGATCTGGGTCTTGGTGAGCTTCAGCGGGCTGGTGTGGTTCTCGGTGAACAGGCGCCGGCCGCTGCCCACGATGATCGGGTAGATCATCAGTCGGTACTCGTCGATGAGGCCGTGCGTGCGCAGCGTCTCGACCAGTTGCGCGCTGCCGTCGATCATCAGGTTCTGGTCGGACTCCTTCAGCTTGGCGACCGCTGTCGGCACGTCCCCGTCCACGATGGTCGCGTTCCACTCGCCCTCGGTGAGCGTGGTCGACGCGACGTACTTCGGCATCCCGTTCATCCGGTCCGCGAAGCCCTTCTCGTCGCTCATCGTCGGCCAGGCCGCCTTGAACCCTTCGTAGGTGACTCGGCCGAGCAGCAGCGCGTCGGACTCGAACAGGTTGTCGTACTGGAACTGCTGCACCTCGTGGTTGAAATACGGGCCGCTCCACCGCGGCTCCTCCATGACGCCGTCGAGCGTCAGGTACTCCACTGCAAACACCGTGCCCATGTCGATCTCCTTCAGTCGTGTCGTGTCGTCGGTCAGGCCGCGAGCAGCGCGTCGAGCTTGGTGAAGGAACTGCCCCAGCCCTCGCGCGCCTGGCCTTCCATCTCCTCGGTGTAGGGACCCTGACGCAGCACGAGGCGGGTCTTGCCGCCTTCGTCGTGGAACTCCAGCCGCAGGCTGAAGTCGCTCACCCCTTGGAAGTCCTCGACGCCGACGAGCAGCTCGTTCTCGATCACTTCGGTGAGCCGGGCATTGACCGGAGAGTTCATCGCGGGGTCGGCGTCGCTGACCATGACGAAGCGTTGGTATCCGCCGGAGCGCGCGTCGACCTCGACCGTGTCGCGGGGCACCGAGAACCCGACCGGGCCGAACCACTGGGCGATCTGGTCGGGGTCGACGAATGCGCGGTACACGAGCTCTCGCGGAGCATCGAAGACGCGGGTGATCACGAGCTCGTTTCCTGCTGCCTGCTCGGTCATGTCAGGTTCCTTTCGGTGTCGGTCGGCTTGTTCGGTCGGTTGCTCTGCTGTTCCTGGACGCGCTTGAGGTGGGCGTCGAGCCGGTCGAAATTGACGTCCCAAAACTTGCGGTAACGCTCCATCCAGTCGGTGGCCTCCTTCAGCGGACCGGCCTCGAGGGTGCTCGAACGCCATTGCGCCGAGCGGCTGCGCGAGATCAGCCCCGCCTGCTCGAGCACCTTCAGGTGCCGCGAGATCGCGGGCAGGCTGATCGAGAACGGCTCGGCGAGTTCCGTGACGGTCGCGTCCCCTTCACTGAGCCGGGTGAGGATCGCCCGGCGGGTCGGGTCAGCCAGCGCCGCGAAGATCGTGCTGAGCCGGTCGGTCGCCATTGTTTAACCTATTCGTTAATTAACTGATGTGTTAAACATAGCGCGGTTCGCCGGGTTGTCAAGGGCGACTATGTCGGCGGGAGCCTTTCCCCGCGCGTGACCGATTTTGGCCGTCAAATCGGTCGCCAGCGGGGAAAGGCGACGGGTGGCCGGTCGCCAGCGGGGAAAGGCGACGGGTGGCCGGTCGCCAGCGGGGATAAGGGGCAGGGTGGATAACCTGGCCAGGTGCTTCGTTCGAAGATCCTTGCCGCCTCGCGTAACCCGCGGG
>JAODNL010000197.1 GCA_025465405.1 Pseudonocardiales bacterium
GAACGTGCAGGTCACCGCGGCTGTTCGAGCGCAGACGGGGAACGCCGCGACCGCGCAACGGGATCACGGTGCCCGACTGCGTGCCGGGCTTCACGTCGATGTCGACCGGGCCGTCGAGGGTCTCGACCTTCAGTGACGTGCCGAGCGCTGCGGCGGTCATCGGCACCGGCACAGCCGCGTGCAGGTCGACGCCGTGCCGCTCGAACGTCGGGTGCTTGCGCTCCTCGATCTCGACGTAGAGGTCGCCGGCCGGGCCGCCACCGGGTCCGACCTCGCCCTGACCGGACAGCCTGATCCGCATGCCGTCCTCGATGCCGGCCGGCACGTCGACGGTGATCGTGCGCCGGGCCCGGACCCGCCCCTCGGTACCGCAGGTCGGGCACGGCGTCGGGATCTGCTCGCCGGTGCCGGCGCAGGCCGAGCAGGCGCGCGTCGTCATGACCTGGCCGAGGAACGAGCGCTGCACGGACTGAATCTCGCCGAGACCACCGCAGGTCTGGCAGGTCCGCGGCGACGTGCCCGGAGCACACCCGTTGCCGTGACACGTGGCGCAGACGACCGCCGTCTCCACGGTGACCTCGCGGCGCACGCCGAAGGCCGCCTCGTCGAGGCTCAGCGACATCTGCAGCAGCGCGTCGGCGCCGGGGCGCACCCGGCTGCGCCGACCGCGCCCGCCACCCATCGGGCCGCTGCCGCCGAAGAACGCCTCGAACACGTCACCGAAGCCCCCGAAGCCGGCGAACGGGTTACCCGCGGTGCCGGCGCCCTGCGAGAGCGGGTCGCCACCGAGGTCGACGATGCGCCGCTTCTCCGGATCGGACAGCACCTCGTAGGCCGTCGTGACCGCCTTGAACCGGTCCTGCGCGGTGGAGTCCGGGTTGACGTCCGGGTGCAGCTCGCGAGCCAGCTTGCGGTAGGCGCGCTTGAGCTCCTCCGGGGTGGCGTCCCGACCCACGCCGAGCATGCCGTAATAGTCGCGCGGGGTTTCAGCCACGAACCGTCCCGATCTTCCTGCGTTCTCGGCACCCGACGATCACGAGTGCTGGTCCAGTTTACGAAAAACGGCGGGGCTCACCGGTCGGCAAGCAGGTCGCCCACATAGCGCGCCACCGCGGCCACCCGGGCCATGGTGTGCGCGTAGTCCATCCGCCGCGGGCCGAGCACCCCGACCGCTCCGAGCGCCGCGCCGTGCGCGCCGTACCCGGTGGTGACGACCGACGTGGACATCAACCCCTTGTGCTGGTTCTCGTTGCCGATGCTCACCACGATCTGAGTCGTCGAGATCGACTGGTCCAGCAGCCGCAGCAGCACGACCTGCTCCTCGAGCGCCTCCAGCACGGGGCGGATCGCCGGGAAATCCAGCGTGTGCTCGGTCAGATTCGCGGTGCCGCCGAGCACGACCCGCTCGCTGTGCTGCTCGACGAGGGTCTCCAGGAGCACCGATGTGAGCGTGGCCAGCAATCCGCGCAGCGGCGGCGCGACCAGCGGCGGCAGGCTGGTGACCACCTCGGGCGCCTCGGACAGCAACCGGTCGCGCAGCTGGCCGTTCAGGGTGAGCCGCAGGTCCGCGACAGAGTCGTCGGACACCGGCGCGGGCAGTTCGACGACCCGTTGCTCGACGCGACCGGTGTCGGTGATCAGCACGAACATCAGCCGCGAGGCGCTGAGCTGAACCAGCTCGATGTGGCGCACCCGGCTGCGCGACAGCGACGGGTACTGGACGACGGCCACGTTGCGGGTGAGCTGCGCGAGAGCGCGGACGGCGCGATGCAGCACGTCGTCGAGGTCGACGGCGCCGTCGAGGAAGGTCTGGATTGCCCGTTTTTCCGGGCTCGACAGCGGCTTGAGCTCGGTGAGGCGGTCGACGAACATCCGGTAGCCGGCATCCGTCGGTACCCGGCCGGCGCTGGTGTGCGGCTGCGCGATGAGTCCCTCTTCCTCCAGCGCGGCCATGTCGTTGCGGATCGTCGCCGGGGAGACGCCGAGACTGTGCCGATCGGCGAGCGCCTTGCTGCCGACCGGCTCGTTCGTGGAGATGAAGTCCTCCACGATGGCGCGCAGCACCTCGAGTTTGCGTTCCTCGACGCTCAAGGCGCTCCTTCCCGTTGTGATTTCCTGGTTATCAGCTTAGAGCGAGGGAGGTAGTCAGGTTGCGTCCCGGCCGGCCCGCCGCCGCGGGTTAAGGTCGTGGCCACATCGGCGGCGACGGGAGTGGTGCGTGATCTTCAAGGCGGTACAGGAGGGCCGTCCCTACCCCGACCACGGCTTCTCGGCGCGGGACTGGGCCACCGTGCCACCGCGGACCGTACGTCTGGACGAGCTGACGACGACCAAGCGGGAGCTCGCCCTCGACCACCTGCTGGACGAGGATTCCACGTTCTACGGCGACCTGTTCCCGCACGCCGTCCACTACCACGGCGAGATCTATCTCGAAGACGGGCTGCATCGGGCGTTGCGGGCCGCGCTGCAGAACCGGCACACGTTGCACGTGCGCGTCCTGGACCTGGACGCCTTGCGACCCGAATCAGCCGAGTAGCTCGCGCACCACGGCGTCGGCGAGTAGCCGCCCGCGCTGGGTCAGCACCACGCGCCCGCTCGTCGCGGCCGGTCCGTCGACCATCCCCCACGACGTCAGCTGCGGGACGACCCGCCGCGCGGTGTCAGGCAGTTCGGCCAACGGGAGTCCTTCGCGCATCCGCACGCCGAGCATCACGCGCTCGGTGAACCGGGCCGGTTCGTCGAGCAGTTCGCGGCCGGCCGCCGGGCTTCGGCCGGACTCCAGAATGGCGGCGTACCTGGCCGGATGCTTGACGTTCCACCAGCGGACACCGGCGACGTGGCTGTGTGCTCCCGGACCGGCCCCCCACCAATTGGCGTCGGTCCAGTAGAGCTCGTTGTGCCGGCAGCGCGCGGCGTCCGAGCGCGCCCAGTTGGACACCTCGTACCACTCGAACCCGGCCACGCGCAGCAGCTCGTCGGCCATGACGTACCGGTCGGCCAGCACGTCGTCGTCCGGCGGCGGGACCACGCCCTGGGCCACCTGCCTGGCCAGCGCCGTGCCGGGCTCGACCACCAGCGCGTAGGCGCTGACGTGATCGGCTCCGGCGCCGATCGCGGCGTCGAGGGACGCCTGCCAGTCGGCGTCGGTCTCGTAGGGCGCGCCGTAGATCAGATCGAGGTTGACGTGCTCGAAACCGGCCGCGTGCGCCTCGGCCACGGCCGCCTCCGGCCGGCCCGGCCCGTGCTTACGGTCCAGCACCTCCAGCACGTGCGGGATGGCGGACTGCATGCCGATCGACACCCGCGTGAACCCGGCCTCGAGGAGCTTGGCGAAGTAGGCGGGCGTGACCGTCTCGGGGTTCGCCTCGGTCGTGATCTCGACGTCGGCCGCCAGACCGAACTGCTCACGGATGGCCCGGATGATCAGGCCGAGGTGCTCGGCGGGCAGCAGCGTCGGCGTGCCGCCGCCGAAGAAGACACTCGACGCCGGCGGGATGCGGTCGCCGAACGCGTCGCCGTCGCCGAGGACTTCACCGGCCAGGCGCAGCTCGTGCAGCACGGTGTCCGCGTAGGAGCCCCGGCTCACGCCTGACCCGAGCTCGGCCGCGGTGTAGGTGTTGAAGTCGCAGTACCCGCATCGGGTCTGGCAGAACGGGACGTGCACGTACACACCGAACGGCACGCCTCGAGCCGCGTCGAGGTTCGCGCGCGGCAGGCGGCCGTCCGGTGGCGCGGGTTCGCCGGACGGCAGAGCGGATGGCACGCGATCAAGTGTGCGCCATCGGCGCCGGCCTGCCCGCAGGCGTCGCCGGCCGGTCCGGCAGGTCCCGCATCCGGCGCAGCGGAGACGCGGCGAGAACGAGCCCCGGGAGCAGGTTGCCGGCCAGCAGAACCAGGGTCGCCGTTCGGGCGCCCAGTGCCGCGGCGAGCGCGCCGCCGGCCAGGGCTCCCAGCGGGATCGTCCCGAACAAGACGAATCGCATGCTGGCGACGACCCGGCCCAGGATGTGCGGCGGGCAGTACGCCTGCCGGAAGCTGCTGACCGTCACGTTGTAGACGAGGATGCCGACGAACAGCACGACGTTGCCGGCCACGAAGAAGCCCAGTCCCGGGCCTCGGGTGGTGAGCGGGATCAGCAGTCCGAACGGCGCCGTGACCAGCATCGCCATCCAGACGGCACGGGACGTCCCGATCCGGCGTCCCACCGGGCGGGCGAGCGCGGCGCCGAGCACCGACCCGAGGCTGACCACACCCATGAGCAGGCCGACGCTGGACGGCGCCAGGTGGACCGAGCGCACCAGGAACAGCACGGCGATCGCCTCGAAGCCGGTGAAGAAGAAGTTGCACAGGGCCGGTGCGATGGTCAGCACCCGCAGGATCGGGTCGGCGGCGACGTATCGCCCACCTTCGCCGATCTCACGCCGCACGCTGCGCGGTTCGCCGAGTCCGTCCGGTCCGTCCGGTTCTCTCGGTTCGCCTGGTTCGCCGAGTTCGCCCGGTTCGCGGGCCGGCTCGCGGGCCCGGATCGCGAGCAGCGCGGCGGCCGAGACGACGTAGCTCGCCGCGTCGACGATCAGTGCGAACGGGGCCCGGAACGCCTGGACGAGCACGCCGCCCAGTCCCGGGCCGACTACCGCCGCGACGGCGCCGCTGCCCTGCAGCTTGGCGTTGCCCTCGACCAGGTCGTCGCGCTCGACCAAGCTCGGCAGGTACGCGAGGTACGCGACCTGGAAGATCACGGTGGCGATCCCGGTGAGGAACGCGACAATGAACAGCTGCGCGATGCCCAACCGGTTGAGTGCCGCCGCCACCGGGACGCTAGCGATGAGCAGGGCGCGGGCCGCGTCGCAGGCCAGCATCAGCGGACGGCACCGCGAGCGGTCGACCCAGACTCCGGCGGGCAGCCCGATCAGCAGCCACGGCACCCATTCCGCGGCCGCCAGGGCGCCCACTTCCAGGGGAGTCGCGTGCAGGTACACGACCGCGATCAGCGGCAGGACGATGGTGCTGACGGCCGTGCCGACGTCGCTCGTCGACTGCCCGGCCCACAGCAGCAGGAAGTCCCGATGCCGGAGCAGCCGGCCGCCGCGCGGGGCCGTCGGCTGTGGTGCGCTTCTCACAGCTCGACGAGTACCGGACGCGCCGACTCGGCGCTCTCCTCGACCGCACGCCGTAACACGTCGAGCAACGCACGCCGCTCGTCCTCGGTGAGCGCGCTCAGGTCCGGCACGGCGACGCGGACTCGTCCCTCGGGCAGCCAGGACAGGTCGCGCAGCACGTCGGCGAGGCCGTCGAGGTTCGGCGCCGCCCACTCCGGCGCGTTCACCTGCCGGTAGATGGCTTGGATTGCTTCCCGTTTCTCGCTCATCGGGTTGTGTCTACCGTGACGAAGGACTCGTAATGGTCACCGGTGTAGTAGAACTCGCCGTTCTTGCCCGTGATGATCCGCCGGCCCCCACGAGTGGCCGAACCGGGCGTCGGAACCGTGTATTCGTGGTAGAAGCCGTCGGGCTCGGCCGGCAGGTGGTGCTCGGCGTTGTGGAAGACCGCACCGTCGTTGCGTGGGTACGCGAACGGTCCACCGCTCTGAATCAGGCGCACCGTCTGCGCCGCCTGAGGCGGCAGCGCGGACAGCGGCTGCGACCGCTGTGCCGCCGTGGATGCCACGGACGCCGTGGACGCCGGATGTGGCGCCGAATCGTGCGACTGGAGGGCCCGCACGCCGTAGCCCACGGCCAGGGCCACGACCAGCGCCACGAGCGCGAGCAGCGGGCGACGGACACGTCGGCGGACCACGAGCGGTGACTCTATGACTGCGGCACAGCGACGCATGATTCGATCAGTGAATGAGCGAGCGACAGCGAACACACCGATGAGCGGCGAGATGACGGCACGAACGGTTCGGATCACCGGGCACGACGGTGACGAGGTCGAGGCCTATCTCGCCAGCCCGGAGGGCGACGGTCCGCGCGGCGGGGTGGTCGTCATCCACCACCTGCCTGGCTTCGACCGGCCGACGAAGGAGATCGTGCGCCGCTTCGCCGAACTCGGCTACGACGCCGTCTGTCCCAACCTCTACTGGCGCGAGGCACCCGGCGCGGCTCCGGACGACGCCGCCGCGACGGCGCGCGCCCAGGGCGGCATCCCGGACGAACGCCTGGTCGGCGATGTCGGCGGGGCCGCGGCCTACCTGCGCGGGCGGCCGACGTCCAACGGAAAGGTCGGCGTGATCGGCTACTGCTCGGGCGGGCGCCAGTCGGTGCTCGCCGCGTGCACCCTGGACCTGGACGCGGCCGTCGACTGCTACGGCGCTTTCGTCACCGGCACTCCCGGTCCCGACTTTCCGCTGCAGGTGACCAACCTGGTCGACCAGCTGCCGAACCTGCGCTGCCCGCTACTCGGCCTGTTCGGGAAGGACGACAAATACCCGTCACCGGCGCAGGTGGCCGAGCTCGAGCAGATCCTCACCGAACACGGCAAGGACTTCGAGCTGCACAGCTACGACGACGCAAGTCATGCGTTCTTCTCCGTCGACCGGCCGTCCTACCGCGTCGCCGCCGCGAACGACGGATGGCAGCGGATCACGGACTTCTACGCGAATCATCTCGGGAGCTGACCATGTGCACATACGCCACCGTCCGCACCGCCATTGCCGGCAGCGCGAAGGGTCCCGATAGCAGGTGGTTCGCCGTCACGGACGCGACCGCCTACTACGACCATCCGGTGCACGCGATGGCCGAGCACACCCTCAACATCGACTTCGCGGCCCCGGCCGAGGGGCCTGCCGCGCGGGTGGCCGTGGAACTCACGGCGCAGTCGGCGCGCGAGCTGGTCGCCGTCATCCAGGCCGCCCTCGCCGCGGCTCCCGCGGAGCTGACCGCCTAGGGTCGGCTTCCATGCGCGCCGTCTACGCCGAATCGATCCACCCCGACGATCCGCTTGCCGGCCTCGTGGTCGGCGAGCGCCCCGAGCCGAAGGCGCCCGACGGCTGGACGCGTGTCGCGGTGCGGGCAGCCAGCCTGAACCACCACGACCTGTGGACACTGCGCGGCGTCGGCATCTCGGCCGAGCAATTGCCGATGATCCTCGGATGCGACGCCGCGGGAATCGACGAGGCGACCGGCCAGGAGGTGGTCGTCCACTCGGTGATCAACGTGCCGGGCTGGAGCGGCGACGAGACACTCGACCCGGGCCGCTCACTGCTGTCGGAGAAGTACCAGGGCTCGATCGCGGAGTACGTGATCGTGCCCGAGCACAACGTCGTGCCCAAGCCGGCCGAACTGTCCTTCGCCGAGGCAGCCTGCCTGCCGACCGCGTGGCTGACCGCGTACCGCATGCTGTTCAGCCGTTGCGAGCTGCGCCCCGGCCAGACCGTGCTCGTGCAGGGTGCGACCGGGGGCGTGGCAAGCGCCTGTATCGCGATGGCCCGCGCGGCGGGGCTGCGCGTGTTCGCCACCGCACGCACCGAAGCCAAGCAGCAGATGGCCCTGGAGCTGGGCGCACACGAGTCGTTCCCGTCGGGCGCCCGGCTGCCGGAGCGCGTCGACGCGGTGATGGAGACCGTCGGCGAGGCGACCTGGGAGCACTCGATCCGCTCGCTGAAGCCGGGCGGTCGCATCGTGATCTCCGGCGCGACGTCCGGGCCCAACCCGCCGGCGAGCCTGAGCAGGATCTTCTTTCTCCAGCTGCAAGTGGTCGGTTCCACGATGGGCACGAAGGCGGAGTTGGCCGGGCTGATGGCCTTCCTGCGCACGAGCGGCCTGCGCCCGCGCATCGACCGGGTGCTCCCGCTCGAGTCGGCGGCCGAGGGGTTGGCCGCGATTGCCTCCGGCGAGGTGGTCGGCAAGATCGTTCTCGAGATCTGAGTACGGGCACGCGGTGGGCACGGGACGGGTTACCGCGGTCGTGTGCGCCGCGTTCGACCCGGCAACCGACGAGGCGATCTACGCGGTTCGGGAACGGGTTCGCGCGGCCGGTGTGCCGCTGCCGCCACGTCCACCGCACCGCCCGCACTTCAGCCTCGCCGCCGCCCATGTCGAGCCGGGCGACGAGCTCGACCGCGTGGTCCGCGTCGCCGCGGAAGTCGCCGGCCGGCACCGTCGCATCCCCCTGCTGCTGAGCGAGGTGGGCCGGTTCGGCCGAGCCGGAGCGGTCTGGCTGGGGCCGTCGCCGGCGCCGCTAGCCGCACTCGCGGCCCTGCAACGAGACACCTACCGCGCGCTGACCAGGTCCGGCTGGCCGCCCGCCTTCGGGGAGCGCAGCGTTCCGCGACTCTGGGTGCCGCACTGCACCCTGGCAACGCGCCTGGACAAGCCGCAGCTTCGCGATGTGCAAGCCATGCTGCGCGAGGACTACCGGCCGATCGAGGCGACCGTCGACGCCCTGGCGACGATCCTCGTGGGCGGACAGGGTGACATCGCGGCGGCGTCGCTCACTGCGGCTTGATCAACTCGCGTCAGGTGAGCGATTTGGGCCCAGATCGCTCACCTGACGCGAGTTGATCACGACTGTTTGTCGGCGGCGCTGCCGGTGGACAGGGCGGCGATGAAGGCCTCCTGCGGGACCTCCACGCGACCGACCATCTTCATCCGCTTCTTGCCTTCCTTCTGCTTCTCCAGCAGCTTGCGCTTGCGGGTGATGTCCCCGCCGTAGCACTTCGCCAGCACGTCCTTGCGGATGGCGCGGATGTTCTCGCGCGCGATCACCCGCGAACCGATGGCCGCCTGGATCGGCACCTCGAACTGCTGCCGCGGAATGAGCTCGCGCAGCTTCGCGGTCATCGTCGTGCCGTAGGCGTACGCCTTGTCCTTGTGCACGATCGCCGAGAACGCGTCGACGGGCTCTCCCTGCAGCAGGATGTCGACCTTCACCAGGTCCGCCGCCTGCTCGCCCGCGGCCTCGTAGTCCAGCGATGCGTAGCCGCGGGTGCGCGACTTCAGCTGGTCGAAGAAGTCAAAGATGATCTCGGCCAGCGGCAGTGTGTAGCGCAGCTCGACGCGCGTCTCGGACAGATAGTCGATACCTCCGAGTGAGCCCCGCCGCTGCTGGCAGAGCTCCATGATCTCGCCGATGTACTCGCTGGTCACGATGATCATCGCCTTCACGATCGGCTCGTAGATCTATGCGATCTTCTGCCCTGACGGCCAGTCCG
>JAODNL010000208.1 GCA_025465405.1 Pseudonocardiales bacterium
ACTGGGCCGCGTCATCGTCCGGTGATCAACAGACCCGTCCGGTGCCGCGCCCCGAAACACCTCAACATCAACAGACCAGCCCGGTCGACAATCGACACGAGCGGTCTGTCGATCACGATCGGAGCGCCAGCGACTAGCGCGTCCTCAGGCTGGGCAGAACCAGTCCTCTTGGCCAGATCGAGGGCGGTTCTGGCCGGCGGCGTCCGGAGCGGGGTAGTGCTCGCGCAACGTAAAGGCATGTGCCGTCGGACCGTGTGCGCGGAGGTGGCGGATCCGAGCTTCGGCGTCGCGCGTCGTCGGTCGCTCGCCGGTAGGTATCCACCAGCAGGCCGTGTACGCCTCGCGCATCAGGACGAACCACTCCCGCCGGCGACGCAGGAACTGGCGATGCATGTCGCCGAAGAGGAACGCCGCCAGGTGCTCGACATCGATCCACACCGACATGTTCGTGATGATCCCGGCGCTATCCGCGGCATCCCACTCGAAAGCCTGCACCGCGGTGGCATTGCCGTCTTCGGTCTGCAACCGCCAGACGAAACCGGGGGCGACGTCGGCCGCCGCGTTGACCGGGTCCAGCGCGGCGACGAAGTCTTCCAGCGCGGGGCTGTCGAGGGGCGCAGCGAGCCGGGCGACATTCACCTGCGCCAGTTCGAACGGCATGTCGCTAGTCTGCCGCGTCCGGCACCTGTATTCGTCGATGGCGTGCCGCACGCCCCGAGGTATTGCCGGATTTATCCGATGTGACAGACCGATATGGGACGGGTTCGTCTGCCCATATTGCGCACCAACATGACACCACGTTCACTTCTCCCTAGGCGGCCTGGGCGGGGGCACAGGGTGGCCAAGGTTCGGGTCTTTTCAGGCCCGAACCGGGGCAGCGGGGGATGTTCTCGCACCAGGCCGTGCCTATGGTGACGCCCGTAGAACGGGCGATCTAAGGTCAGCCAGTGCGCGCGATGACCATGTCCGTGAGCGTCTCGAACGCGACCCGCGCAGGCACATCCGGCAGATCGACCAGCATGGCGCGCGCCGAATCGGCGTAGGTCTGCAGCGTGGCCCGGGCCTCGTCGATCGCGGACGAGGCGCGCAGCAGGACGAGCGCCTCGGTGTGTTCGACATCGTCGATCAGCGGCCGGGAGACCAGATCGCGCAGCCGCGAGCCGGACCGGTCCGACGAGCGCAACGCGTAGAGCACAGGCAGCGTGGCGACGCCTTCGCGCAGGTCGGTGCCCGGCGTCTTGCCCGACTCGGCCGAGTCCGACGCGATGTCGAGGATGTCGTCGCTGATCTGGAAGGCGACACCGATCTGTTCCCCGAACGAGCGCAACGTGTCGATGACGCCGGCCTCCACACCCGCGTAGTACGCGCCGAATTCGGCGGCGGTCGCGATCAGCGAGCCGGTCTTGTCCGCCAGCACGCCGAGGTAGTGCTCGATGGGATCGGTGCCCTCAGGCGGTCCGATCGTCTCGTGGATCTGGCCGGTGACCAGGCGCTCGAACGTCGTCGCCTGCAGGCGAACCGCATGCGGCCCCAGGTCGGCGAGCAGGTTGGACGCCCGCGAGAACAGGAAGTCGCCGGTCAGGATGGCGACGGTGTTGTCCCAGCGCGCATTGGCAGACACCGCACCGCGACGCACAGCAGCCTCGTCCATCACGTCGTCGTGGTACAGCGTCGCGAGGTGGGTGAGTTCGATGACCACGGAGGCCGGCACGACCTCCGGACGAGTGGGATCGCCGAAGTGCGCGGCCAGCACGCTGACGAGCGGTCGGAAGCGCTTGCCACCGGCGCTGACGAGATAGGAGGCGGCACCACCCACGAAGGCGTCGTCGGACATGACCGCGACGCGCAGTGCCGACTCGATGGCATGCAGGCCCGCGCGGACCGACGCTTCCAGCGCAGCATCCTGGAACTCGACCCCGAGCGGGCCAGGTGTCACCTCGGACGAGCTCACCCGACGAGGTGCGCGGCCTTCGCCGCCAGGTCGAGAATCGGCTGCGGGACGATGCCCAGTACGACGGTGACGAGCACGCCGAGCGTGAGCGCGACCGACGTCGACCAGCCCGGGATCGCGATCGTCGGGCCGTGCTCGGGCGGCTCGGCGAAGAACATCAGCACCACGATGCGCAGGTAGTAGAACGCGGCGATCGCCGAGAAGACGAGCGCCATCACGACGAGCGGCGCCGCGACATGGTAGGCCGCACGGAACACGAAGAACTTGCCGATGAACCCGGCCGTCAAAGGGATTCCTGCCATCGACATCAGCAGGATCGTCATGATGGTCGCGACCAACGGGCTCTTACGGGCCAGGCCCGACCACTGCGCCAGGTGCGTCGCCTCGCCGTCGGCATCACGGACGAGCATCAGCAGGCCGAAGGCCGCGAGCGTCGAGAAGCCGTAGGTCAGCACGTAGAACATCACGCTGGACAGGCCGTCCTTGGACAGCGCCACGATGCCCACGAGGATGAAGCCCGCATGCGCGATCGAGGAATACGCGAGGATGCGCTTCAGGTCGGTCTGGGTGAGGCCGAAGATCGCGCCGACGGCCATCGACGCGATCGCCACCGCCCAGACCACCGGACGCCAGTTCCACGCCGTCGTGTTGAAGCCGACGTAGAGAACACGCAGGATCGCACCGAACGCGGCGATCTTCGTGCACGAAGCCATGAATGCAGTGACCGGCGTCGGCGAACCCTGATAGACGTCCGGCGTCCAACTGTGGAACGGCGCGATGCCCGCCTTGAACAGCAGCCCGACCAGCAGCAGCGCCAGCCCGACGTAGAGCAGCACGTCCGACTTCGTGGACTGCTGCGCGGCCGCGAGGATCTTCGGGAGATCGACGGAGTTGGCGTAGCCGTAGAGCAGGGCCACGCCGTAGAGGAAGAACGCCGATGCGAACGCGCCCAGCAAGAAGTACTTGAGCGCCGCTTCCTGCGACAGCAACCGCCGGCGCCGAGACAGGCCGGCCATCAGGTAGAGCGGCAGGGACAGCACTTCGAGCGCCACGAACATGAGCAGCAGGTTGTTCGAGACGGGAAAGATCAACATTCCGGCGACCGCGAACAGCGCGAGCGGGAAGATCTCGGTCTGGATCCGTGGGCTGCGCGCCAGCTGACGGTCGGCCGGCGAGCCGACGACCAGAGCGGCGGAGGCGACGATCGGGCTGACGATGTCGACACTTCGCTCGGCCATGAGCAACACGGACACGATGGACAGCGCCAGCACGCTGCCCTGGATGAACAGCCCGCCACCGTCGATGGCCAGGGCACCGGAGACCGTGGTCTCCGACGTGCCGTGCAGCAACGCGACCGACACCAGCGCGGCGACGAGGCTGCCCAGCGTGATGATCAGCTGCGCCGCGTAACGCTCGCTGCGCGGTAGCACGGCCTCGGCGAGCACGCCGACCAGCGCGGCGCCGAGCACGATCAGGATCGGCGCCAGCGCATGGTAGGAGACCGACGGTGCGGTGATCTTTGCCGCCTCGGCCAGCAGCATGTGACTCACTTGACTCCTCCGACGGCAGTACCGAGCGTGGGTGCCGGGTCGGTCTGGTGCACGTTGGTGAGCGTGTCCTTGATCGCCGGGTTGATGATGTCGAGGACCGGCTTGGGGTAGACGCCGAGGAAGACGATCAACGCGAGCAGCGGGGCAACGGACAGGATTTCCCGGGCGTTGAGATCCCGGAACTTCAGTACCTTCTCGCTGACGGCGCCTTGGAACGTGCGCTGGTACAGGTAGAGGACGTAGATGGCAGCCAGGATGATGCCAGTCGTGGCGAGGATCGCGAGGCCCTTGTGCCGGGTGAACGTGCCGACCAGGACGAGGAATTCGCTGACGAAGGTGCTCATGCCGGGCAGCGCGAGGGCGGACAGCCCCGCGAGCAGGAACAGGCCCGCGAGGATCGGCGTCACCTTGGCGGCGCCGCCGTAGTCGTCGACGTTGCGGCTCTTGCCGCGGGCGATCAGCAGGCCGACCACGATGAACAGCGCACCCGTCGACAGCCCGTGGTTGACCATGTACAGCACCGCGCCGGTGCCGCCCTGGGTCGTGAACGCGAAGATGCCCAGACCGATGAAGCCGAAGTGCGCGACCGACGTGTACGCGACAAGGCGCTTCATGTCGCGCTGCCCGATCGCGAGGAACGCGGCGTACAGGATGCCGATCACCGACAAGATCAGGACCGTAGGAGCGAACCACCGCGACGCCGCCGGGAACAGCGGGAGGCAGTAACGCAGGAACCCGAACGTGCCGACCTTGTCGAGGACGCCGACGAGCAGCGCCGCGCCGCCGGCCGGTGCCTCGGCGCCGGCGTCGGGCAACCACGTATGGAACGGGACGAGTGGCGCGTTGATCGCGCACGCGATGAAGAAGCCGAGGAACAGCCACTTTTGCGTGGCGGTGTCCGGCACCCGTCCGATCAGGTCGGTGATCGCGAACGACCGCGAGCCGGTCGTGACGTAGAGGCCAATGACCGAGGCCAGCATGAGCAGGCCACCGATGAGCGAGTACAGGAAGAACTTCATCGCGGCGTACTGGCGGCGCGGGCCGCCGAAGATGCCGATGATGAAGTACATCGGGACGAGCATCGCCTCGAAGAAGACGTAGAACAGGAACACGTCGGTGGCAGTGAAGACGCCGATCATGAAGAACTC
This sequence comes from Pseudonocardiales bacterium, assembly GCA_025465405.1. Lineage (GTDB taxonomy): Bacteria > Actinomycetota > Actinomycetes > Mycobacteriales > Jatrophihabitantaceae > RYN-117. Next base: position 4,650 of record JAODNL010000208.1, read on the forward strand.
GAGGAGCAGCAGCAGCGCGAAATAGTTCTTGACACTGCGCCGGTGACCGGTGGGCGTGGGGGCTTCCTCGCTGCCCGCGCGACTGTCCAGCGAGTTCCAGGACGCCAGGATCACGGCCGGCACGAGCAGCACCGACATGCCGACGAGCACCAGCGCGATTCCGTCGACACCGAAGGCGAGGTGCACGCCGAAGGCCCTGATCCATGTCCAGCTGCCCTGGAACTGGAACCGAGCCGCATTCGGGCCGGTGTCGAACCTGAAACCGACGACGGCGGTGTAGACGACCACGATGAGCGACACGGCGAGGCTGATCTGCTTCGCCAGCTTGGCCTGGGCCTCCTTCAGCGAGAAGACCAGGATCGAGCCGACCAGTGGAATCAGGACCAGCGCGACGAGTGTCCAGTCGTGACTCATTGGAACCTCACCGCCAGCAGGACCGCGACGACCGCGACGGTACCGCCGAGCATCGAGAGGGCGTAACTACGAACGAATCCTGTCTGGAGCCGGCGCAACCGCCCGGATCCACCACCGAACGCGGCGCCGATGCCGTTGACGGCTCCGTCGACGCCACGGTTGTCGAAGTACACCAGCGTCCGGCTGAGCCACTGACCCGGCTTCATCAGCATGATCTCGTTGAACGTGTCGGCGTACAGCTTGCGGCGGGCGAGGGTGGTCACCGGCGAGACGGCCACCGGCGGGGTGACCGGAATCGGCCGCCGGCCGAAGGCCACCCAGCCACCGAGGACGCCCAACGCCACCACGACGAGCGTGATCACACTGAGCACGACCGGCGAAACCGTGTGCACGCCCTGTTCGATCGACGGGCCCACGGAAGGCGTGAGCCAGTGCTGCACACCGCCGCCGAAGATCAGCACGTAGCCGCCGACGAGCGACAGCACACCGAGGATGATCATTGGAATGGTCATGAGCCGCGGCGCTTCGTGCGGATGCACGTCCTCCTCCCAACGCCGCTCGCCGTGGAAGGTCATGACCAGTGCGCGGGTCATGTAGAACGCGGTGAGGCCGGCGCCGGCGAGGGCGACGATGCCGAGGATCCAGCCCGACGTCCCGCCCTTGTCCAGCGCCGCCTCGATGATCTTGTCCTTCGTCCAGAATCCGGTCGCCAACGGGAAGCCGATGATCGCCAGGAATCCGCACACGAAGACGGCATACGTGATCGGCATGACCCTGGCCAGGCCACCGAAACGGCGCATGTCGATGCGGTCGTTCATGGCGTGCATGACCGAGCCGGCCGACAGGAACAGCGCCGCCTTGAAGAAGCCGTGACCGAGCAGGTGGATGATCCCGATCGCGTAGACGCCGGGGCCGAGTCCAACGGCGAGGAACATGTACCCGATCTGGCTCACTGTCGAGAAGGCGAGCACCCGCTTGAGGTCGTCCTGCCCGCAACCACAGATACAGCCGTAGAGCAACGTGATCGCGCCGACGACCACCACGACGGTCCGCGCCGCCTGCGACACGTCGAAGATCGGCGCCGACCGTGCGATCAGGTACACGCCGGCCGTCACCATCGTCGCGGCGTGGATGAGCGCCGACACCGGGGTCGGGCCCTCCATAGCGTCGGGGAGCCACGTCTGCAGCGGGAACTGACCGGACTTGCCACACGCGCCGAGCAGCAGCATCAGCCCGATCGCGGCCGCAACGCCCTTCGTGTAGTGGACGTTCCCGAACAGCACGTCGGCGTAGGACGTGCTGCCGACGTAGGCGAACATCAGCATGATGGCGATGGACAGACCCACGTCACCGACGCGGTTGGCGAAGAACGCCTTGTTGCCGGCCGTCGCCGCGGTCGGACGGTCGTAGTAGTACGCGATCAACAGGTACGAGGCGAGGCCGACGCCCTCCCAGCCGACATAGAG
>JAODNL010000209.1 GCA_025465405.1 Pseudonocardiales bacterium
CCGACTATGAGCTCCTGATCCTCAACCGTCAGCGCATTCCAAGCCAGCAGGTCATGCAGGTACTTCTGCACGATCACATAGCTACCACCGGTGAAATCCGGGTCGCTGTCACCGACGGTTGCGGCGAGCAGAGCCAGTGCGCCGGTCGGATTCTCCGTGCCATCGACGAAGCCCATCAGGTCGCGCTCATCGAAGTACTTGAATCCGTGTACCTCGTCGACCACGCTGGCCGCGCCGCGGAGCCGCTCGACCAGTTGCCCAGCCAGTTCGAAGCAAAGATCCACGCGGCGGGCGCGGATGTGGAATAACAGGTCGCCCGGCGTCGATACCGCGACGTGCCGAGCACCGACGATCTCGCGGAACGGGTGGAGCTCCGCCGGGCGGAATCCAACGAAGAGCAGGTCCCACGCGTCCGACCCGATCCCGACGACACACGACAGCTCGCCGTCACGATCGCGGAACCCGACCGACCGAACGATCCCAGCCGAGTCGGCAAGGACATCTCGCACGACGTCCACGCCGCCGGTGGAGATCGTCAGCACCAGGAAGATCGCCGCCTCGGTGAGGGGCGTCAGAACAGGTTGCGACCTGCTCACGTTGGCCACCGATCCAATTCGATCCTGTTCGCCGTGGGTGCGGCGTATTTCCACAACCCTCTCCGAGGGGCCAGCGCGTTCGCGTCTGAGAGATCACTAGCGAATATCGACGTTGCCGAGCACGCGGCCTGTGGAGTTCACGGATGCGAGCAGCGCTCCCGAATTCCTACGGTGACCTCGGAACGCCCGCAGTGGGTAACGAAAGGAGTGCCGGCGATGCGCAACCGAAGATTCCTCTCGGCGTTGATGCTGTTGCTCGCGTTGGCGGCCACGGCCTGCCACAAGACGTCGACGACGTCACCCTCACCGGGGTCGTCGGGGTCCACCAGTTCGACGGCGACATGCACCATCCCTCAGAACAATGGTGGCGACCATGACGCGGACAACAACGGCGGCCCCAATGACGGCGACGGCTGCGACAAGTAAGACGCGCAGCTCGTTGTTGCTCACACTGCTGCTTCGGCCGGTGCCGGCTGCAGCAACTCCCGCAGCGCGCGCGGCAACGGGTGCGGCCGTCGTGTTCGGCGCGGCCATGGTCGCCGTCTCGGCCGCCATCCACCTACACCTGTGGTTGATCGGCTACCGGCATATCCACATCATCGGGCCGGCGTTTCTGTTCCAGTCGATCTCCGGGCTTGCGCTTGCACCCGCGCTGGTTGCCTTCCGACGACTGGTCGTGATCGCCGCAGGTGTCGCGTATTGCGGTGGCAGCGTCGTCGCCCTGTTGCTGTCCGCCACGGTCGGGTTCCTTGGGCTGCATGACGGGCTCAGCGTGCCGTGGGCCGGCTGGTCGTTGGCCAGCGAACTTGCCGGACTCGTCGCACTGGCAACGGCGGCTGGGTTCCTTCTTCGACGGCAGTGACCAACGCACGCTGCCCCGCACCGCGGCCGCGGTGTGGTTCTGGCGCTGGTGTTCGCGGGTGGGGTCCAGGGTGAGTGCCCGGATCAGTTCACCGGTGTCCGCGTCGAGCACGCGGACGGCGAGTTCGTGGATCAGTAGCAGGACGTGGGTGCCGGCATAGCGTCGGCCGAGCCCGATGTGGTGCAGGCGGCTGTTGTGCCGCAGGGTGACGACGCCGGAGTCGTCGATGCGGTCCTTGCGGACGCGGTAGTGCTCGTCCAGGAGAATGCCTTGGCGCCGGGGCCCGGCGTGGGGGCGGGCGGCGAACGCCTCGGCCGGGGTGCGGCGCCCGATCGCCCGGTGCGGGCGTTGGGTGTCGTAGTAGGCGGCGAACACGTCCAGCTGGGTCTGCAGGGCTGCGACCGTTCGCGCGCGTGGCTGGCGGGCCAGCCACTTCTTCAGGGTCTGATGGAGTCGCTCCACCTTCCCGCAGGTCGTGGGGTGATACGGCTTGGAATGACTGAGTTTGATGCCGAGCGCGGCCGCTTCACGTTGCAGCGCAACCCATCCCTGCCCGCGCGGCAGGCCGGTGAACACCGCGCCATTATCGGTCAGCAGCCGCTCCGGACGGCCGTAGCGGTCCATCGCCAGGTGCAGGTCACAGACCACATCGGGGGCCTTGAACACCGACCGCGCACTGGACCCGACCAGCAGCCTCGAGTGGTCGTCAATGACATTCAAGATCTCCACGTCGCGGCCGTTGGCTAACGCCCAATGCGTGATGTCGAGCTGCCACAACTCGTTGGGCAGCTCGGCCTGGAACCGGTGCCACGACGAGCGCGGGCGCTTGTGTGGCTGCGGGGTAGCGAATCCGCGGCGGGTCAGGATTCGCCATATCGGAGCCACCGCCGGTGCGTCGACACCGCCCCGCCGCAGGTGGAACGCGATCGTCTCGGCCCCAGCGTCCAGCCCCTGATCGGTGAGTTTCTTGCGCCACTCCACGACCGATTCCTCGACCTCCTCCCTTGTCCGCCGCGGGTTGCTGTGCGGGCGTCTCGACCGCGGCTCGAACGCTGCCTCACCCTCACGCTCATACCGGCGGACCAACAACTGCACCTATCGCCGCGACACGCCGTAGTCCCGAGCGACCTCGCTCAAGCTTCGACCCTCGAGCACCACCGCCATGATCAACACTCTGGCCATCGACATCGCCATCACCCCACACCCTCAGGGTGCGAACAATGTCCAGAGACACCTGCGAACTATGTCGTGGAATCAGACACTGCCGGGGGCACACTGCCGGGGGCACACTGCCGGGGTCAAGGTCAGTCAGTTTTGGCACGGCACAGGGGTGGCGGTGTCCACGTGGTCGGCGGGCGGCCAGAACCCACGGATCGATCAGGCCCGTGGTGATAGCCAGCCGACGAAGGCCACGTCTCGCTCCGATGATTCGGACGAGTGTGGCTAGGCATAGGTCCCGCCGGTCGAGTCACAGCCTGCGCTCGCAGAGTTGTCCGTCCGGGACAATGTTCGGCATGCGTCACCTCAGGTCGGTTGATCAGCTAGCGGATCGATGGGTGGTGCGCTGGGTGGTCGATGTCGCCCTCGTGGTGGTGGCCGTTGCGGCGTCGTTGCCCAGCCTCTTCCGTGGCAACGCCCACCCTCCTGCGCTGGCTGTCCCGGTGTTGGTTGCCGTGGCGGCACCGTTGATAGTGCGGCGGTTCTTTCCGTTACCGGTTGCCGGCTGGGTTCTGATCACGGCAGTCGCCGCCGGCTTATGGAATCGCCATGTCGTCGCCGGCCTCGCGGTCCTGATCGCCCTGTATACGGTTGCCGCCCTGCGGCCCCGCCGGGATGCTCTCGCGGCGGCGGCGGTGCTCGAAGCCGTCATTCTCGCGACGGGGGCTATGGAGGCGGGCAGCGGCTGGTGGTCTGAACCGATCTTCGTGTCGGGCCTGGTCGGCGCGGCGCTCGGATTGGGTCTGTACACGACGACTCGGCGGGCTTACCTCGCCGAGCTGCAGGAACGCGCGCTGCGTCTGGAGTACGAGCGCGATCAGCAAGGGGAGCTTGCTGCGGCGGCTGAACGGGCCCGGATCGCCCGCGAGATGCACGACATCGTCGCGCACCATCTCACGGTGATGGTCGCCCTGAGCGACGGCGCGGTCGCCGCAACCGCCGCGTCGCCCGAGCGCGGGATCGAAGTGATGCGCACCGTGTCCGCGACTGGGCGCAGAGCGCTGATCGACACCCGCCGGCTGCTCGGTGTGCTGAGGCAGGGCAGTTCGGAGGATCCGCAGGACATCCTTCAGCCGGTGCCCAATCTGGCCGAGCTCGACGTGCTGCTCGAACGGGTACGTGCAGCCGGGCTGCCGGCCACCTTCGAGGTGCACGGTTCTCCGCCGGACGTGCCGGCCGGGATCCAGCTGACGGTGTACCGGCTCGTGCAGGAAGCGCTGACCAACACCCTCAAGCACGGGGGCCCGGAAGCGCGGGCTTCGGTGCGGCTGCGTTATCTGCCCGGGGAACTGCGCGTCGACGTCGATGATGACGGTGCGGGCGCCTCGGCGTCGGCTCCGGTCGGGGTCGGCGGCGGGCTGAGCGGCATGCAGGAACGCGTCCATGCCTACGGCGGCGACGTACAGTCCGGCCCTGGTCGCTCCGGGGGCTGGCATGTGTCGGCCCGGTTGCGCCTGGACGAGGGAGACGTCACGTGATCCGGGTGCTGCTGGTCGATGACCAATCCCTGCTGCGGATGGGGTTTCGGCTGATCCTGGATGCCGAGCCCGATATGGAGGTGGTCGGTGAGGCCGGGGACGGCGCCGCCGGGGTCGGCATGGTTGCTGCGCTAGAGCCTGATGTCGTGCTGATGGATGTACGGATGCCCGGCATGGATGGGATCCAGGCGACCGGTGCCATCGTCGCTGCGGGCACGGCCGCCAAAGTTCTCATCCTGACGACTTTTGACCTGGATCAGTACGTGTTCGCCGGGCTTCAAGCTGGAGCGAGTGGATTCCTGCTCAAGGACGCTCCCCCGACCGAGTTGCTCGCGGCGATCCGGACGGTGGCCGCCGGGGAAGCGGTCCTCGCGCCGACGGCGACGCGCCGGCTCATCGATCAGTTCATGCCGCTGATGCCCGGCCCGAACACGCGCCCGCAGCCCGACACGGTGCTCAGCGAGCTGACCGCCCGAGAACGGTCGGTCTTCGCCCTACTCGCGGCCGGACGGTCGAACCGCGAGATCGCTACCGAACTGCATGTTTCCGAGGGCACCGTGAAGATTCACGTCGGACGGATACTCGCCAAGCTGAACCTTCATGACCGCATCCAAGCGGTGGTGCTCGCATACGAGTCCGGGCTCATCACTCCCGGAAGCTGAGCAGTCGACGGGCGCGAGATGCTCGTAGAGAGCACCTCGCGCCGCAGCCGAAGGTTCAGGCGTCTCGTTCCTTCAGCCGGATCGCGGCCGCGGCAACCGCGGCGGCAGCCCATCCGCACAGGACCAGGAACCCGGCCAGAGCCGAGAGGTGTGCTCCGGTCGGATGGCCCCAGAAGGCCTCGCCGGCGTTGGACGGCAGGTACCGCCCGAGATTGTCCGACCAGCTCTTCGGGAGCAGACCCAAGACCGGTGGGATGACGAACAACAGCGCAACGAGACCGGAGATCCCTGCGGCAGTGTTACGGAACAGCCCGCCCAGGGCCATCCCGATGACGCCGACCAGCACAAGGTAGACCGCGGCCCCGAGAACCATCCGCAGCGCGTGCGGGCTACTGATCGAGACGTCAAGGTGCTTGCTCGAGAGCAGGGACTGCCCGAGGAAGAACGCTGCGAATGCCGAGGCGATCGAGACCACGCCGACCACGCCGGCGAAAACCCCGAGTTTCGCCCACAGCACCGGTAACCGCTTCGGCACTGCCGTTAACGAAGCGCGAATCATGCCGGTGGCATACTCGCCGCTGATCAGCAGGACACCCAGGACGCCGACCGCCAGCTGGGCTATGGTCACCCCCCTCAGACTGGTGACGACCGCATTGAAGCTGGCACGGTCCCCGGCGGATGCTGTCGCCCAGTGCGATGCGATGACCGCGCTGACCACCGCCCCTAGTCCCACCGTCAGGACGACGCTGACGAGCAGGGTGATGTTGGTCGATCGGAGTGACCGGAACTTCGTGAACTCCGAGTTGATGACGCGGGCTTGGGTGACTT
>JAODNL010000221.1 GCA_025465405.1 Pseudonocardiales bacterium
CGTCCCCATCGTCTCGGCCATCCCGACGAGCTTGTCGCGCGCCACGTAGCACCCGGCGACGAGGCTGCGCATGTCCATCTCGACGATGTCGGGGATGCGCACGTTGTTGCGGATGATGTCCCAGACGTCGCGCTGCTCCTCGCCGCCACGGAACAGGCGGACGGGCGGCAGGCGCAGCGCTTCCTGGTAGCAGTCGATCGCATCCGGCGACCACGAGCCGAAGGTGAGCCCGCCCATGTCGAGCATGTGGCCGGAGTTGACGACCCATGCGATCAGCTCGTCCCCGGCATAGACCGGCAGCTGGATCAGGACGTCCTGCGCGTGCAGGCCGCCGCCGTTGTGTGGGTCGTTGGCGAAGAACATGTCACCCGGTCTGATCGTGTCGCCGTACTTGGCGATCGTCGCGCGCACCGCATGCCCGCACACACCGAAGTGGTGCGTGATCGCGCCGCCGGCGACGATGAGGTCACCGTTCGCCTCGAGCAGCGTGCACGAGTAGTCACGGGATTCCGCGATGACGGGACTGATCGCCGTCCGCTCGATCGTGATCGCGCCCTCTTCGGCGGTCGCCAGCAACCGCGAGCGCAGTACTTCGAGCGTGACGGCGTCGAGCCGGGTGCCGGACGTCACTGTCATGAGCTCTCCAGGTGCAGGGTGCGGAAGCCGTCCATCCGGGCGGTGGTGCCCGGTGGGATCCAGATCGTGGTGTCCGCGGCGTCGACGATGGCCGGGCCGCTGACCGAATGGCCGGGCCGGATGTCCGCGCCGCGGACGACCGCTGCGTCGATCGGGCCGTCGTGCGGGCCTTGGTGGACGCGCCGTGTCCTGCGGCTCGGCGGGCTGCCCTGCGCTTCCACCGGCACCTGATCGAGCTGCGCATGAACGGTGCGCCCGACGCCCACGGCACGGAGGGCCATGATCTCCACCGGCGCGCCCGAGACCAGCGCGCCTTCCCCGTATCGCGCCGCGTAGTCGCGGGTGAAGCGCTCCATCTCCGCCCGTTGGCTGTCCTGATCGAGACCGCCCAGCCATTCGATGGGCAGCTCGAACTTCTGCCGGTGGAAACGCAGATCGGCGCCAAGACTGATCGTCATCATCTCGGCCGGGACGCCGTCGGCTTCGAGGTCGCGCCGGACCGCGTCGGTCAGATCGTCGACGATCGACTGCAACCCCGCCGGATCAGTTGGGATCATCCGCCCCACCGACTGGCTACGTTCGCGCCGAACGTCAGAGGAAGCAGCACCGAACGCCGACAGGACCGACGCGAGTTCGGGCACGAGGACGCGCTGCAGGTGCAGCTCCTGCGCGATCGCGGCGCTGAACAGCGCCCCACAGCCACCCATGCTGACCATCGCGAACGACCGCGGATCCATGCCGCGCTCGGCGAATCGCGCGCGCAGGGCCCGCACCATGCTTGCCTTCGCGACCTCCCAGATGCCCCACGCCGTCTGCTCGGCGTCGGTGCCGAGCTGCTCACCGAGGCGCCCGCACGCCGCGACCGCCGCGTCCCTGTCGAGCTGCATGTCACCGCCGAGGAACCCACCGGGGTCGATGTAGCCGAGAACGACGAGCGCGTCGGTGACGGTTGCGTCGCTGCCACCGCGGCCGTAGCACGCCGGGCCGGGCGCGGCGCCGGCCGACCGCGGGCCCACGCGCATGATGCCGAGCGGGTCGACCCAACCGATCGAGCCACCGCCCGCACCGACCGAGTCGATGTCGACCATCGGCAACGCCGTCCAGACGCCCATGAGCTCGCCGCGGCTGCGTCGGTTCGGCTGACCACCCGTGATGAGCGCCATGTCGAAGGACGTGCCGCCGACGTCACCAGTGACCGCCTCGGTGACGCCGGCGGCCGCGCACACCGCCAAGGCGGCGACGACACCGGCCGCCGGTCCGGATTCGGCGAGCGTTGCGGGAACACGCCGTCCCTCGCGTACCGAGATCGAGCCGCCACCGGAGTGGATCAACAATGGTGGGTTGGGCAAGCCCAGCTGGAGCAGGTCCGACACGAGGTCGTCAACGCCCGCGAGCGCTCCCGAGGTGTACGCGTTGAGCAGCGCGAACTGTGTGCGCTCGTACTCGCGGATCACCGGCAGCAGGTCGGCGCCGGACATGATCGTGAGGTCGGGGCACTCGAGGCGCAGCGCCTCGACGGCCTCGCGTTCGTGCGTGTCGTTGACGCATGCCCACAGGAACGAGACGACGAGCGCCTCCACCTGGTGTTCGTCGACGAGCCGGCGTCCCGCCGCGCGGACCGCCTGAGGAGACAGCTTCTCCAGGATGTCCCCATTGCGGTCGATGCGTTCCGGGACGCCGAGGATCCATTCGCGGTCGATGAGCGACTTCGGCGGGACCAGCCAGCCATCGGACGGAATGCGCATGGCACGGGCGATCGGGACGAGATCCTCGAAGCCACTGGTGGTGATCAGGCCGACGCGCCGTCCCGTCCGGGCCGCGATCGTGTTGGTGACGGCGGTCGTGCCCAGTCCGAAGCGGGCCACCGTGGGCAGCAGCGCCTCCAGCGTCGTCCCTGCGCGTTCGGCCACGAGCCGGCAAGCTGCCAGGACGCCGCGGCCTAGTTCACCCGGCGTGCTGGGTGCCTTGGCGCGCCAGGTGGTCGTCCCGTCGGACAGTACGACATCGGTGAACGTCCCACCCACGTCGACGCCGATGCACGTAGTGGTGTGAATGTCGGGTTTGGGCATCTCGCGGCCTCGCAGTCCGTCCGGCTGTTGGCTGCAATCTAGGCGGATAGTTGTGACGGAGGCAACCTTTGGCCATTCTCTTGACCAGTTCCGATATCTATACGCATGATAATGATTCTTAGCCGGACACCCGGAGGGTGACACTCGACATGCGTGCAGCATTCATCGGATTGGGAAACATGGGGCTGGGGATGGCCCACAACCTCGTCAAGGCCGGGATCGAGACCGTCGTCTTCGACGTCCGGCCGGACGCCGTCGACTCGGTCGTCTCCGCAGGAGGCACGGCCGCCGCCAGCAACGCGGACGCGGCGAAGGGGGCCGACCTGGTGTGCATCGCTGTGTTCAACGAGCAGCAGGTGCGAGACGTGGTCACCGGAACGGAGTCCGACGCCGGCGTGCTGGCGACGTCGGCGCCGGGAACGGTCGTAGCGCTGCACAGCACGATCTCGCCATCGCTGGTGCAGCAACTCGCAGCCGAGGCCGCGCGGCGTGATGTCGTCGTCATCGACGTGGCCATG
>JAODNL010000234.1 GCA_025465405.1 Pseudonocardiales bacterium
CTCGAGCCCGACGGCGTCGCGTTGTCGGTCGGGTCCTTGGGCCGGCGCACGAGCTGCTCCGCGTCGTCGCCGGTGTCGAAGAATCCCCCGGCGCCGTCAGCGAAACGGGCGCGGGCGAAGTCCAGCAGTGTGCCGGCCGCTCGCAGCCACCGGGGATCGGCGCTCGTCTGGTGCAACGCGAGCAGGCCGTCGGCGACGTCGCCGTAGTCCTCGGCGACGGCCAGCGCGTCACCCACCGCACCGTCGCGGGAGGTGCGGCGCAGCCGCCCGTCGACGAGGTGCACGCGCAACAGCAGGTCGGCGCAGTCCACCGCTGCGTCGACGTAACGCGGTTCCCCGAGAGCGGCACCGGCCTCGGCGAGTGCGGCGATGGCCAGCCCGTTCCAGGCCGCGACGACCTTGTCGTCGCGCGCCGGCTGCTGCCGCGTCGTGCGCGCAGCGAGCAACAGGCTCCGAATGTCCTGCCATTGCTGGGGATTGGCCGGGTCGCGTGGTAGCTGCAGCGTGGACGCCCCGTGCTCGAACGTCCCTTCGTCGGTGACGCCGAACAGGTCAGCCGCGACCGTCGCCTCGTCGCCGAGAACATCGCGCAGCTGCGCGGGCGTCCAGACATAGGTGAGCCCCTCGACGCCGTCGGTGTCCGCATCCAGCGCGGATGCGAAGCCACCTTCGGCCGTGCCGAGGTCGCGGAGGATGAAGTCGGCGCTCTCGCGCGCGATCCGCTCCGCCAGCGGCGAACCGGTCAGCCGCCACCAGTGCACGTACGTATGCAGGAGCAGTGCGTTGTCGTAGAGCATCTTCTCGAAATGCGGCACAACCCACGCCTCGTCGACGGAGTACCGCGCGAACCCGCCGGCTAGCTGGTCGTAGATGCCGCCGCGCGCCATCGCGTCGAGCGTGCGCTCGGCCATCGCGAGCGACGCCGGATCTCGGGTGCGCTCGTGGTGGCGGAACAGGAATTCCAGCACCATCGACGGTGGGAACTTGGGTGCACGACCGAACCCACCGTTCGCGTGGTCGAACTGCGCCGCGAGCCGCGCCGCGGCCTGGTCCAGCGCGGCCGCGTCCGGCACCGGGCCGCTACCGAGGTCCGGCGCCGCGGCGATCGCCGAGACGATCCGCTGTCCGGCCGCGAGCACCTCGGCGCGCTCGTCCCGCCAGGCCTGCGCGACCGACTGCAGCAACCGGGTGAACTGCGCTCGTGGGAAGAACGTCCCGGCGAAGAACGGCGCGCCGGCCGGCGTGAGCAAGCACGTCATCGGCCAGCCACCCTGACCGGTCAGCGCGGTCGTCGCCTCCATGTAGACGGCGTCCACGTCCGGACGCTCCTCACGGTCGACCTTGACGCTGACGAAGTGCTCGTTCATCAGGGCCGCGACCTCGGGGTCCTCGAACGAGTCGTGCGCCATCACGTGGCACCAGTGGCAGGCGGCGTAGCCGACCGACAGCAGGATAGGGACATCCCGCGCGCGAGCCTCGGCGAATGCCTCGTCCGACCACGGCCACCAATCCACGGGGTTGTCCGCGTGCTGGCGCAGGTACGGCGACGTCGACGAGCCGAGCCGGTTCATGGGTCCACCCTGCCAGCAGGGTGGGAACGCTCAGAGCGGGCCGTCGAGCGGGTCGTTCGGCGTGACGTAAGTGGTGCCGCGGTGGCCCGCCGGGGTGTGCTCGATGACGTCGGTCCGCCGCCGCATCGACATCCAGGTCAAGGTGATCGCGAGCCCGACAGCGCCGACGATCATCAAGATGACGCCCATCGCCTGCAGATCGAGGCCCTTGACGTGCGCGGTCACGGCGAATTTCAAGATCGCACCGAGCGCGATGAGAAACAGGCTGCCGCCGATTCGCATGTCAACCATTTACCCGGCGCCCGCACTGGCGAAACCCGGGTTGATCGCTCGCTTCGCCCCGGCAGCCGATTCGCGGCCGCCCCCGGTTCGTGATCAAGACGTCCGAACGGCCGACCCGGCGACCATTTCGGCGTCTTGATCAACCGGTCACGGACGTACCCCGGAGTCTTAGACTCGGCGCCATGACCGACGAGCTCAGCGACCAGGCCGGCGTGCTGCCGGAGGCCCCGCCCGAGGCCAGCGAATCGAGTTCCCACGACATCCCGATGGCTGCGCATCTGCGGGACGCGATCGCGAAGGACTGGGATCCGGCCCCGCCGATGCCGCACCCGGCGCGCGCCGATCTGGCTCCGTTCGCCGCCGCCCGCCGCGGCTCGCTGTCCAAGCTCTTCCCGGGTCAGCTCGTCGTCGTGCCCGCCGGCAACCCAAAGGTGCGGGCCAACGACACCGAGTACGCCTTCCGCGCCGCCGGCGCGTTCACCTGGCTGACCGGCGAGACAGCCGCTGACGCCGTCCTCGTCATGGTGCCGACCGGCACAGGTCACGACAGCACGCTCTACGTGCGCGAGTTCGCCCAGCCGGGCGAGGTCGGGTACTTCACCAGCCGCACGCACGGCGCGGTGTGGGTGGGCAACGTGCCGAGCGTGGGCGACACCGAACACGTACTGAGGCTTGCGACGCGCCCGCTCGCAGCGCTGAGGGACGACCTTGCCCACCATCGCGACGATCAGTCCGCTGTCCTGACCGGCGTCGACGCGGGCGTCGACGCGCTGCTCCCGCGCGGCATCGGCGACCGACTCGGCCAGGTGATCGACGAGTTGCGCCTGACCAAGGACGAGTGGGAGCTCGACCGGTTACGCGATGCGTGCGCGGCCACAGCTCGAGGATTTGCCGATGTCGCAAGGGAAATCCCGCATGTGATCGACCGTCGCGACGTGCGCGGCGAGCGCTGGCTGGAGGGCGCGTTCTGGCGTCGCGCTCGCCTGGAAGGCAATGACGTCGGCTACGGATCCATCGTCGGCGCGGGCCCGCACGCCACCACCCTGCACTGGTGGCGCAACCATGGCGCCATCGAGCCGGGCCAGCTCCTGCTGGCCGACATGGGCATCGAGACCGACGAGCTGTACACCGCCGACATCACGCGCACGATGCCGGTCAGCGGGACGTGGACACCCGATCAGCTACGCGTGTACCGAGCGGTGCTCGAAGCCCAGTCCGCGGGCATCGCCGAAGTGAAGGCCGGCGCGGACTTCCTCGCCGCACACCGCGCCGCGATGTGGGTGCTCGCCGATCACCTGCACAGCTGGGGAATCCTGCCCGTGTCGGCCGAGGTGTCGTGCGCCGACGATCCCGAGCAGCCGGGCGCGGGGCTGCACCGTCGGTACACCCTGCACAGCACGTCGCACATGCTCGGCATCGACGTGCACGACTGCGCGCTGGCGCGCGACGAGACCTACCGAGGAGGAGCCCTCGCCGCCGGTTACGTGCTGACCGTCGAGCCCGGCCTGTACTTCCAGGTCAACGACCGCACGGTTCCCGCCGAGCTGCGCGGCCTGGGCGTACGCATCGAGGACGACGTGGCGGTCACGGACGGCGAGCCGATCAACCTCTCGGCCGCGCTGCCGCGCGATCCCGACGACGTGACCGCCTGGATGCGCGAGGTGCAGGGCACGCCCGCTGCCCCGTGACCGATGTGGTGCTGCGTCCGGGGCACGGCCTACCGGACGGGCTGGTCATCCCAGAGGGTGAGCTCGTCGAACGGTTCAGCCGTTCGTCGGGTCCCGGCGGCCAGTCGGTCAACACCACCGACAGCCGCGTCGAGCTGCGCTGGGACATCGCCGCATCGAGCGCGCTCGGCGAACCCCAGCGCGCCCGGCTCCTCGACCGGCTCCAGGCGCGCATCACCGACGGGGTGCTGACGGTCGTCTCGTCCGAGCACCGCTCGCAGTTGCAGAACCGGACGGCGGCCCGAGCCCGCATGGCCAATCTGATCACCGACGCACTTGCGCCGCCGCCTCCTGCCCGGCGCCCGACCCGCCCGTCGCGCGCCGCGAAGCAGCGCCGCCTGGACGCCAAGCGCCAACGGGGCGAGCTGAAAGTCAATCGCGGTCGGCCCCGCCTCGATTAGCGCCGCGCCGCGGGGGTGGCGGGGCGGTCAGTTCGCGCGGGTGACGGCTACGTCGGTCGCGCCGCGGACCGCGGCGATGCGCGCGGCCTCGTCCTCGACGCCCGTCCACGCCGACGGCGGCAGCGGCGCGAAGGACTGCACGGCGATCGTGAGCTTCTTGCCCGACGAGCGCGGGCGCCAGGTGCCCAGGATCTCCCCGTCGACGAGCACCACTCCGGGCCGGCCCAACACCGGCCAGAGCGTCTTGTGCACGGACCGGTCCGGCACGATCAGGTCGCGATCACGTGCCTGCAGGTACGGGTCGAACGCGCCGAGCAGCCGGACGAGCTCCGCGGCAGGCGCCGTCGTCAGGGCGTCCATCCGCTTCGCCGGCAACCACCCCGCGCGTCCCTCGACCGACACCTCCACCAGCCCGTCGGGCCATAGCGCCTGCACGTCAGCGCGACGCGCGTCGAGGTAGCCCGCGACGTCCGCCGGCGTCGCCGGTCCGAGCAGCTCGAGATACGCGGTGATCAGCTTCTGCAGCGCCGGCACGTCGACATCGGTGGCCACGGACGCGCGGGGACGCGGCACGAGCACGGGCGGTGAGGTGTCCGGCTCCATCTCGAGGCCCGCTGCCAGCGCGGCGGGGCGCATCGCCGAGTCGGAGATGTGCTGCGCCTTGCAGGCCCGGCAGTTGCGCCACATCACCTTCGGGATGCGCTTGGTGACGGCGGTGCTGGCCGCGCCCTTGCCCATCGGCTTGGTGACGACCTCGCGCATCGCGCCGACCGCGACCGCATACTGCTCGAGCGCCGGGATCCCCGCCCGCGCGATGCTGGGTCCGGTCTCGTTCAACCGCCCCGCGGCATCGGCCTCCGACAGCGGCCACAGGGCACGTGCCAGCGCGTCGAGATCGCGCCGCCGGTGCACGTACGGTGCGCCCCGAAGCGACCAGGTGAGCGCCAGTGGCTTGCCGGGGCCGATGCCGTCCGGCGGCGGCGCCGTGGCCAGCCGGGCGTCGAAGGCCATCCGCGCCGCGTCGACCCCAGAATCCTGGATGCCGATGTCCAGCACGGCCAGCCGTCCGACCGACCGGCCCGACCGGTCCAGCTCCTGCGCGGCCACCCGGTACGCGATCACCTGTGCGCGGCTGATCTTCATCAGGCCATCTTCGTGAGGCAGAACGGGTGGCCCGCCGGATCGATCATCACCCGCCAGCGCTCCGGCGAGGGCTGGCGCTCGGCCTTCGTCGCGCCGAGATCGAGGACGGCCCGCTCGGCATCGTCGAGGTCGTCCACCGAGAAGTCGAGGTGGAACTGCTTCGGCGGTGCGCCGTCCGGCCAGGCCGGGCGGACGTAGTCCTGGATCTTGTACGCGCCGATGCACAGCCCGTCCGGGGTCTCGACACCGATGAACTGGTCCGAGGTGTAGGCGATCTTGCCGTCCAGTGCCTTCGCCCAGAAGTCCGCGAGCGGCTGCGGGTCGTCGCAGTCGAGTGTCACTGACCAGAGCTTGCCGATAGCCACGGTGCAAACATCCTCTCGCTTGTCCGCCCGGTTCAGGCGGTGCGCTCGTCGCGCGGACGCTCATCGCCCCAATGGTCACCCGAAAACCTGACACCGAACGTCAGGATTTCCTGGAATGCTTGCTCGGTGCGCGCCAGCAGGCTGCTGTCCATTCTGCTCACCCTGACCGTGCGCGGCCGGGTCAGCGCGACCGAGCTCGCCGCCGAGCATGAGGTGTCGCTGCGCACGATCTATCGCGACGTCGATGCGCTCAGCGCCGCGGGTGTGCCGGTGTACGCCACGCGCGGGCGCAACGGCGGCTTTCAGCTGCTGGACGGCTACCGCACCCGGCTGACCGGCATGACCGCCGACGAGGCCGACTCGCTGTTCCTCGCCGGCCTCCCCAGCGCCGCCGCGGACCTGGGCCTGGGCAGCGTGCTCGCAGCCACCCAGCTCAAACTGCTGGCCGCGCTGCCGCCCGAACTGCGTGAGCGGGCCGCCCGCATCCGCGACCGGTTCCACCTCGACGCGCCGGGCTGGCTGCGCGAGGCCGACGCGCCGCCGTACCTGGCCACCGTCGCGGACGCGGTGTGGACCGAGCGCCGGGTCGAGGTGCGCTACGAGCGCGCCAACCGCGCCATCGTCGAGCGGGTCCTCGAGCCGATCGGGCTCGTGCTCAAGGCGGGCACCTGGTATCTGGTCGCATCCGTGCGGAGTGACGGACGCGGTCCGCGCACCTACCGCGTCTCACGGATCCTGTCGGCCGCGGTGCTCGCCGAGCCGTTCGAGCGGCCGGTCGACTTCGATCTCGAAGCGCACTGGGCGGACTACCAGCGCGGCTACCAGGGGCGGGTGTACCGCGAGACCGCGACGGTCCGGCTCAGCGACGCGGGCCGGCAGCTGCTGTTCCTGGTCGGGACGATCCCCGCCCGCGCGGCACACCGGGCGATGGGGCCGCCGGACGCGGACGGATGGGCGCAGACGACGCTGCCGATCGAATCCGTGCGGCACGGACATCACGCCCTGCTGCAGCTCGGCGCCGACGTCGACGTGCTCGAACCGGCCGAGCTACGGGACCTGATCGCGGCCAGCGCCCGGGCGCTCGTGGCGCGCTACGACCCGGCGGGCGCCCCGTCCGACGGAGTGTCGGAAGGAGCATCGGGCGGTGTCCCCGGGGATGGCGCGGGGGGCTGATCAGCCGCCGGCTCCCGCGGTGCCTTGCGCAGCGAGGTAGCCGGCGCCGGTCCGGCCGGCGGGATCGTGGCGCCGGCGTCGCCAGCAGGGAAGTCCTCGCGGACCCTGCGCAGGTGCTTGGACATCGACTTGAACAGGAAGTAGCAGGCAACGCAGAGCACGAGGATCACGGCCAGGCCGATCGGCCCGGACTTCTTGCTCTCACCGCTGGCGAGCACGGCGCCGGCGATGAGCTGCGCCGTGATCACGTCGCGGTCACCCGCTCGCGGATGCCGGCGAACAGGTCGTCCTCGGGGAGAGACGAGTCCACGAGCGAGCGGGCCAGCTCGAAGTCCTCCGTGGGCCAGGCCTCGCGCTGGAGGTCGAGCGGCACGCCGAAGAACCATCCGTTCGGATCGACCTGGGTGGCATGCGCGAGCAGGGCCGCGTCGCGACGTTCGAACCAGTCGGCCACGTTCACCCGAGTGGTGATCTTCGGCGGACGCATCTTGCCGGCCCACTGCTCGCGCCGCGAGCGCCACTCCTCGAACGGGGACTCGAGTCCCTGCGCGGTCATCGCGTCGTGCAGCGCGTCGACCTTCTCCATGCTGAAACCGACGTCGTAATACAGCTTGAGCGGTTGCCACGGCTCGCCGCTGTCGGGAAACGCATCCGGGTCCGGCGCCGCGTCGAAGGCGGCGACCGAGATCTCATGAGTGCGAATGTGGTCGGGATGCGGGTATCCGCCGTTCTCGTCGTAGGTCGTGACGACGTGGGGGCGGAAGCGCCGGATCTCGGCGACCAGGCGGCGCGTGCCCTCCTCGATCGAGGTGAGCGCGAAGGAACCTTCGGGCAGCGGCGGCAGCGGGTCACCTTCCGGGAGCCCCGAGTCGACGAATCCCAGCCACCGCTGGTGCACGCCCAGGATCGCGCGCGCGTGATCCATCTCCTGCCGGCGGATCTCGGCGATGTTCGCCTCGATCTCGGGACGGTCCTGCAGCGCCGGATTCAGGATGCTGCCGCGCTCCCCGCCGGTGCACGTGACGACCAGCACCTCGACGCCCTCGTCGACGTAACGCGCCATGGTCGCGGCGCCCTTGCTCGATTCGTCGTCGGGGTGGGCGTGGACGGCCATCAGGCGCAGTGCGGAACTCACACCTGCCATTGTCGCCGATGGTGGGCCCGGTCTCGACCTCGGCCCGTCCGGCGAGCCCGGTGCCCAGCGCGCCGCGACCCGCGCGGGCGGCCGGCTCCCGATTTGGCCCGAGCCGGGGGGCCGGTGTTACGTTCGAGGTTCGTCTTTCCACCCGAAGTCATCGAAGTCCTGGAGAACACCCGTGCCCACCACCGGCGACGCCACCGTCACCTGGCTCACCCAGGAGGCTTACGACCGCCTGTCGCGCGAGCTGGACGCGTTGATCGCCAATCGGCCCGTGATGGCCAAGGAGATCAACGACCGCCGCGAGGAGGGCGACCTCCGCGAGAACGGCGGATACCAAGCCGCCCGCGAGGAGCAGGGCAAGCAGGAAGGCCGCATCCTGCAGCTGCAGGCATTGCTGCGTACCGCCAAGGTCGGCCAACGGCCGGCCGACGACGGCATCGCCGAGGCCGGCATGGTCGTCACCGTCCGCTTCGACGGCGACGACGAGGACGAGTCGTTCCTGCTCGGCTCGCGCGAGGAGGCGGAGACGGCCGGTATCGCGGTGTACTCACCCCAGTCGCCGCTCGGGCGCGAGCTGGTCGGCAAGCACGAAGGCGAGCCGTTCGCCTACGAGGCGCCGAACGGCAAGACCATCAAGGGCACGCTGGTCTCGGCGAAGCCGTTCACCGGCTGACGAGCGGCAGTACCCGGTGCGAGATCGGGTTGGACAGCGCGATCACCGTTGAGGTGCGCACGATCTCCTCGTACTCGTTCACGCGGTTGAGGACATCCTGCAGGTCGTCGTTGGATCGCGCGACGAGCCGGCACAGCAAGTCGCCCTGTCCGGTGATGGTGTGCGCCTCCAGCACCTCGGGGATCGAGCGGAGGTGGTCGAGCACCTGAGCCCGGCGGCCCTGCCGGATCTCGAGGGTGGCAAATGCCGTGACACCGTAACCCAGCGCGTCCGGGTTCAGGGTCGGGGCGAAGCTGCCGATCACGCCACTTCGCACCATCCGGTCCAGGCGGGCCTGTACGGTGGCGCGAGCCACGCCCAGGCGCCGCGACAGCTCGAGCACGCCGACCCTCGGGGCAGCATCCAGCTCACGCAGCAAGCGGGCGTCCAGATGGTCGATCGCCCCGCGTTCGTCCGCGCCCATGCGCACAGATTGTCACGCCCTCGCTCGGAAGCGTCACAACTTGTGGCCATTACTTCCCTGTGCGTACCGGCTCACGACATGATCGGCGCCATGCCCGCGTCCCGCTTGCCCGCCTACTGCGCCGCGCTGGTCGTCCTCGCCGCGATGACGGGCTGCTCGTCGACCACGAACGGCTCGGGCCGGCCGGCACCGTCCGTGACGCCCGCCTCGACGACCAGCACGCCGCTACCCTCCGCGTCGACGACGACGGGCACGTCCGCGGCCCCCAGCACCGAGGCGAGCACGTCGCAGGCCTCCGCCGCGCCCGCGCATCCGGTGCGGACCGCGACGGTGCATGCGGGTGCGACGACCTACCGCATCGACGTGTGGGTGGAGACCACCGACACCGCCTGCGCGGCCCACGCGTACGGCGGCCCGGTGATCGCGTACCTGACCGCGCATCCGTGCCGCGCGCTGACCCGGCTGCTCGCGACGACTGCGGTCAACGGCAAGCGGGTGGGTTTCAACCAGTCCAGCGTCTCGTTCACCGGCTCGGATCCGGAGGTGTACACGACCGCGGGTGACTTCCGGACCCTGGTGACGCAGGAGGGCACCGGCAGCGTGAACGACTTGCTGCGCGAGGCTCGCCGGCTGCCGGTCGGACCGACCTCGGTACCGTCTCCGGACGCGTTCAGCGCGCTGTCCCAGGACGCCGACGTCACCATTGTCGACGCCTGGTACGTCGACGGCCCGACGCCGAACAACGATCCGCCGCTGGTGAAGATGGCACAGGACATCTACCTGCAGTTCTGACGCCGATCGCTCGAGCTGGTCGTCGGCCGTACGCCCCGCTGTCCAGCGGGACGCCCGGCCGAAAACCGGGTGGTTCTACTCGTTGCCGTTGAACTGGTGGTCGACGTTGCTGCCGGTCGGGTCGGCGTGACCGCCCGGCCCGTCGCTCGCCGTCTCCGGGGTCGCCGTCTCGCCGGCACCGGTGGGCTCGGTGGCGGACTCGGTGCTCGACTCCGCCGCCGTGTCGGCTCCGGTCGTGTCGTTCACGTTGCTGTTGGTCTGCGAGTTGACCGTCGATGTGGCCGTCGTGCCCGTCAAATGCGTGACGGCGTGTGCCGGTGCCGCGCTGGTCCCGGTTGCGGCGTAGGCGAAACCTCCGCCGAGAAGTATCGCGGCGAGCGCCGAGCCGGCCAGGATCGTGATCTTGGCTGGTCGTCCGTTCATCAGAACCTCCATCCGCGAGGCGGACCATCCGCCCCACATCACGAGGCTGCGCGCGGCTTGCTGAACCTGACCTGACTCATGCAGCCACTTGCTCGGCTGCGTCGGGCACGCTGAGCACCTCACAGCGGGGCAGGCGGTACAGGGCGATACCGGGAAGGTGCAGCTTATGCGGGTGCTGGTGGTCGAGGACGAGCGCCGGCTCGCCGACGCGCTCGCCGAGGGCCTGCGCGCCGACGGGCACGGCGTCGACATCGCCCGCGACGGCCGCGACGCCGTCTGGCGGGCGACCGAATACCGCTACGACGCGATCGTGCTCGACATCCTGCTTCCTGGCCTGTCCGGCTACGAAGTACTGAAACGGATCCGCGCCGCGAACGTGTGGAGCCCCGTGCTCATGCTCACCGCCAAGGATGGCGAGTACGACGAGGCAGACGCACTCGATCTGGGGGCCGACGACTACCTGACCAAGCCCTTCTCCTACGTCGTGGTGCATGCGCACCTGCGCGCGCTGATGCGCCGCGGCCGACCCGAACGGCCCACGATTCTCCTCGCCGGCGATCTTTCCTTCGATCCGGCGACCCGGCGCTGCGTACGAGGCGAGGTCGAGATCATCCTGACCGCGCGCGAGTCGGCCGTCCTGGAATACCTGATGCGGCGGCGCGGCGAGGTCGTCGGCAAGCTCGAGCTGCTCGAACACGTGTGGGACGCCCACTTTGCGGGAGACCCCAACATCGTGGAGGTGTACGTCCTGCGGCTTCGTCGCAAGATCGACGCGCCGTTCGGGCGGTCCAGCCTGCAGACCGTCCGCGGTGCGGGCTACCGGCTCACCGACGGCGACTCGCCATGATTCGCCGGCTCGGCTGGCGCAATCGCTCGCTGCGGGCGCGACTGACCGCCGCCTCGACCGCCGTGATCGCCCTCGCCATTGCCGGCGCCTCGATCCTGCTCGTATGGCGGGTGCACAGCACGTTGATCTCCGGGTTGGACGCCACGCTGAGCCAGCGCGCGACTGACGTGGCCGCCGAGGCGACGAACGGCCAGCTGGCGGCGCTGGGCACGACCGGTGCCGACAGCGCCACCCTCGTCCAGGTCGTGGGTCCCGGCGGAAACGTGGTGGCCAGCTCCGCGAACATCAACGGCGAGCCGGCGATGTTCACCTTCGCGGCGGCGCCCGGGCGGGTGATCGTGCGGAGAGTCAACGCGGCCGGTACCGACCAGGGCGGCTACCTGGTTGCCGCCGTGTCCGCCGACTCGTCGACGGGCCGGCTGACGATCTACGCGGCCCGGCCGACGACCGACATCGACCAGAGCACTACCCAGCTCACGACCGCGCTGCTGGTCGGTGGCCCGATCCTGATCGCAATGCTCGGCGCCGTGGCCTGGGTCCTCGTCGGGCGCGCTCTGCGGCCGGTGGAGGCGATGCGCCGGCAGGTGACCGCGATCCCGGGTACCGAGCTGCACCGGCGCCTGCCCGTCACGACGCCTGGCGACGAGCTGGGGATGCTGGCCGCCACCTTCAACGCACTGTTGGCCCGCATCGAGGACAGCGCCGATCAGCAGCGACGGTTTCTTGCCGACGCGGCCCACGAGCTGCGCAGTCCGGTCGCCTCGTTGCATACCCAACTCGACGTGCGGGCCAGCCACCCGCAGCTGCAACTCTCTCCGGACGATGTACGCCAGCTCGCCGCCGATACCGGCCGGCTCGCCGCGCTCGTCGATTCCCTGCTGGGCCTGGCCCGGCTCGACGCGCACATCCCGCTCCGACATGAACCCGTCGACGTCGACGATCTCGTCCTCGACCAGGTGCGGCGCGCCGCCACGAGCGGTGGCCCGCGCGTCGATGCCGCGGGCGTTTCGGCCGCGCAGGTTCTCGGCGACCGGGCCGCGCTGGCGCGGGTCGTGGCGAACCTGATCGACAACGCCGTGCGGCACGCAACCGGCGTCGTCACGATCGACCTGCACGACGACGGCACGGCAGTCGTGCTCTCGGTAGCTGACGACGGCCACGGCATCGCACCGGCGGATCACGCGCGCGTCTTCGAGCGGTTCACCCGCCTGGACGACGCCCGCAGCCGAGACGTGGGCGGCGCCGGACTCGGCCTGGCAATTGTCCGGGACATCGTCGCCGCGCATGAGGGCAGCGTGCGCATCGAGGACAACCGGCCGGGCGCCCGCTTCGTCGTCACGTTGCCGCGCGGGCCGGAACCAACAGCGTGAAGGTCGTCGGGCTGGCAGCGGTGAGGTTGAGCCGGCCGCCCTCGGACTCGGCCAGGCTGCGCGCCAGCGCGAGACCGATGCCGGTGCCGGTCGCGTCGGCTGATCGGCGCACGAACATCGAACGGACGTCGCGGGTGATCGGCGGCCCTTCGTCGGAGACGTCGATCGCGAGCGCGTCCTCGGCGTCGCGCACGGTGACGGTGACGGTTCCCTGGCCGTGCTGATAGGCGTTGTCCACCAGCACGTCGAGAATCTGCTGCGCGCAGGCATGCGACAGATCGCTGACGGGCACGGGGGCGTGGACCGCGATCCGCAGCGGCCGGCCGTGCGCGGCCAGGATCCCGTTCCAGCGGTCGTGGACCTCTGCGACCAGGGCGTCGACGTCGAGCGCGACGTTCGAGCGAGGGGTGTCACGGGCGAGCGCGAGCAGATCGGTGACCGTCGTGTGCAGGCGGTCGGCAGCAGCGAGCGCGTCCCGCATCGCCGGTCGGGGATCCGCGGCCGGATCGTCCAGCGCCGTCTCGAGCCCGAGACGCAGTCCGGTCAGCGGCGTCCGCAGCTGGTGCGATGCATCGGCCGTGAACGCGCGCTCGCGTTCGATCAGCGCCGCCAGCCGGTCGGCCGTCCGGTCCAGCGAGGAGTTCACCGAGTCGATCTCCGCGATTCCGGACGCCTCGGACCGGACAGTGAAGTCGCCCGCCCCGAGCCGTTCAGCGGCCAGCGACAGTCGTTCGAGCGGATTGGTGAGCCGGCGCGCCTGACGTCGGGCGACCAGCCAGGACGCGGCAACGGCGACCGCGGCCAGGCCGGCCATCGCGAGCCACGCCGCACCGATCCGGCGATTGACCTGGGCGTGTCCCGCGGTGACGAGGACGACGCCGGCGATCGTGTCGCCGTCAGAGACCGGCACCGCGACGGCATACCGTCCGTTGATCTGGCCGGATGCGGTCGTCCCGCCGGACGCGCGCGCGAGAAGGGCAGCGGCCTTCGTCGGGCCCGCGCCGCCCACCAGCCGGCCGCCGGGGTCGTAGATACCGACCTGGGTGCCCGGCTCGGGCCGAGCCAGCGCGGGCAGCTTCTGCGCGCGGGCCAGATCGCCGGACACCGCGACCGCGACGGTGTCTGCCGTCCGCACGAGCTCGTTGTGCTCGTCGGCGATGAAGTACCGCGCCGCCGCCGCGGCCAGCGGGATACCGAACAGCGCGGTGGCCAGCACGGCAGCGAGCACCGTCAGTCCCACGATCCGTCTCCGCACTGCGATTCGGTCCCTTCCGGCCACGGCAGAGCACCAGTGTGGCGGTCGCACCGGAATCGGGTCGACGTTCTTGCCGTCCGTTGACCTTCAGTGAACCGTCCGCTATCCCGCCCCTGCCTAGCGTGATCGCCACGGCCCGAACCCGGGTCGCCCCCGACGGAAGGACGATCATGAGACGCCGGAATCGCATGCTCCTCCTGGGCCTGACCGGGGCGGCGCTGGTCGGCGTCATGACCGCGTGCAGCAGCAGCAGCGGTTCGAAACCGGCGCCGGGTACCACGGCCTCCAATAGCGGCACCAGCACCGGCAGCGGTGCGCCGAGCCCGCATGCCACCGAGTCGAACGTGGCCGGTGACATTCCGGACACCCAGGCCTTCGTGCCCTACCCGGCGGCGAACAACACATTCACCGTCCAGGTGCCAGAAGGATGGGCCCGCACGACGTCCGGGGCGGCGGTCGTGTTCACCGACAAGTACAACAGCATCCGCATCGAGACCGTGGCCCGCCCGAGCGCACCGACGGTGGCCTTCGCCCAGAGCACCGAGCTGCCGGGCATCAGCGCCGGCGCCACCGGATTCAGTGCGGGGCAGGTCAAGTCCGTCCAACGAAACGCCGGCCCGGCCATCCTGATCACCTACCGCGCCGACTCCGCGCCGAATGCGGTGACCGGCAAGGTCGCCGTCGAGGCCGTCGAGCGGTACGAGTTCTGGAAGAACGGCACCGAAGTCACGTTGACACTCGCCGCCCCGGTCGGCTCCGACAATGTCGACCCGTGGCGCAAGGTCACCGACTCGTTCAGCTGGCACGCATGAGCGAGCGCCGGCGATTCAGCAGGAACCATCACTCGTCACGCCAACCGATGGCGGTTGCCACACGGATGGTGCACCAATGAGCCTGCCCACCGTGGTCGGTTCGACGACCGACCCGGATGCCCCCCCGGCCCCGGCGGCCTTGGATGCCCAGTCGCTGTATCGATTCTTCCGCGCCGCGGACGAGGAAACCCTTGCGCTGCAAGGTGTTTCCCTGACCCTGAACGCCGGGGACTTCGTCGCGGTCGTCGGCCCGTCCGGATCGGGCAAGTCGACCCTGCTGTCGTGCCTGGCCGGGATCGACGAGCCCGACGGCGGTACCGTGCGCGTCGCCGGACAGCGGCTCAGCCATCAACCCGAACCCGTGCGCGCCCGGCTGCGAGCGCATCAGATCGGCCTGCTGTTCCAGAGCGCGAACCTGCTGCAGCACCTGACCGTGGCGCAGAACGTCAAGCTCGCCCAGAGCCTGGCCGACCGCACGCAACGACCTGGCATCGACGCCCTGCTCGCGTCGCTGGGAATCCAGGCCCGCGCGCACGCCTACCCCGGCCAGCTCTCCGGCGGCGAGCTGGCCCGCGCCGGGCTGGCGCTGGCCCTGGCCAACGACCCGGTCGTGCTCCTTGCCGACGAACCCACCGGGGAGCTCGACCTGGCTACCGAAGCGGGTGTCCTGGACCTGCTCCACATGCGGGCGCGGGACGGCGTGGCGATCCTGGTCGCCAGCCACAGCCCCGCGGTCGCGGCCGCAGCGGACCGCGTCATCGTGCTGGCTGACGGAAGGATCATCGAATGAGCCGCTCACCGGCCCGATCAACGCTGGAAGACACCAGCCTTGCCGTGGCGGACGGGCGGGCTCTGATCGCCTGCCACAACGTCGCGCGCACCTTCGGCAGCGGCCCGAATGCGGTCGTCGCAGTGCACGGCGTCACGTGCCAAGTGCTGCCGGACACCCGAGTGGCACTGACCGGGCCGTCCGGTTCCGGCAAGTCGACGCTGCTGCACCTCATGGCCGGCTTGGAGCAGCCGACCTCGGGCGTGATGTCCTGGCCGGCGCTGGGTGGGCACCCGCTCGGAGAGCCCGGCCGGATCGGCGTCATCTTCCAAGGCCCCAGCCTGCTGCCTGCTCTGGACGTCGCCGAGAACGTCGCCCTTCCGCTGCTGTTGGGCGACACGCCAGAAGGCGAGGCGGCCGAGCGGGCGCAGGCCGCGCTGGACCTGCTCGCGATCGGTGACCTCGCGCGCTCGCTGCCCGAGCAGCTGTCCGGCGGGCAGGCGCAACGCGTCGCCGTCGCGCGCGCATTGGCGGCGCGTCCGAGTCTCATCCTCGCCGACGAGCCGACCGGCCAACTCGACCACCAGGCCGCGTCCCTCGTCGTCGACGTTCTGTTGCAGGCCAGCGCCGAGCTCGGGGCCGCGCTGGTCGTGTCGACCCACGACCGGCTCGTCGCCGAGCGCCTGCCGAACCAGTGGACGATGCGCGACGGTGCGATGACCAGCGGCAGCGATCGCGCATGATCGGAATCTGGCTCGGCGGGCTGCTGCGGCGGCGCCCGGCTCGCCTCGGCGCCGCGGCGATCGGTATCGCCATCGCCGTCGCCCTGCTCGCCTCGCTGGGATCGTTCCTGGCGCACTCCAAGGCGACGATGACCGACCGGGCCGTGCGTGGCGTCGCCGTCGACTGGCAGGTCCAGGTGCAGCCAGGGACCGACCCGGCGGCCGTCGACCGGCTCGTGCAGGCCACCGCCGGGGTACAGGCCAGCGCCGCCGTCGGCTTCGCCCAGACGACCGGCCTGAGCGCGACCACCGGAGGCAGCACCCAGGCCACCGGGCCTGGTGTGGTGCTGGGCCT
Source organism: Pseudonocardiales bacterium (assembly GCA_025465405.1). Lineage (GTDB taxonomy): Bacteria > Actinomycetota > Actinomycetes > Mycobacteriales > Jatrophihabitantaceae > RYN-117. Next base: position 16,285 of record JAODNL010000234.1, read on the forward strand.
TCCGAGCAGCTATCAGCAGCTGTTCCCCACCGAGATCCGGGTGCTCACCGGAGCGGGTACCGGCGTGCTGCTGGCCCAGCAGACGGCGGCGAACCTGCACGCGGCACCCGGTGACGTCGTGAACATCGGCCGCGCCGGGCAGGCGCCGGTCCGCGTCACGGTCGTGGGCGTGGTGGACCTGCCGCAGGCGGATTCGCTGTTCCAGAAGGTCGGCGCCCCCGTCGGCGCACAACGCACGGCGCCGCCGGACAACGTGCTGCTGCTGCCGCAGGCGCAGTGGCACACGACCTTCGATGCGCTGGCGCGCAGCCGCCCAGACCTGATCAGCACCCAGATTCACGTGCTGCGCAGTCATCAGTTGCCGCAGGACCCCTCTGCCGCGTACACCGCCGTCACGGCGGCAGCGCACAACCTCGAGGCGCGCAGTTCCGGCGGCGCCGTGGTCGGAGACAACCTCGGGGCGGCCCTGGGCGCCGCCCGCCAGGACGCGGCCTACGCCCAGGTGCTGTTCCTGTTCCTGGGCCTGCCCGGTGCGATCCTCGCCGGCCTGCTCACGGCGATCATCGCCTCGGCCGGGGCGACGCGCCGCCGCGCCGAACAGGCCCTGCTGCGTGCCCGCGGTGCGGCGGCGTCCCAGCTCATCCGCCTGGCCGCCGTCGAGGCGTTGATCATCGGCGTCGTCGGCGCGGTCGTCGGCCTGGCCGTCGCGGCCCTGGTGGGACGCCTCGCGTTCGGAACCGCCCGCTTCGGCACGAGCACGGCCAGCGCGAGTGCCTGGGCCGGTATCGCGGCCGCAATCGGGTTGGCGATCGCCGGCGCGGCGGTGCTGGTGCCCGCCCGGCGCGACCTTCGCCAGAGCACCGTCGCCTCCGGCCGGGCCACGGTCGGCGTGCTGCGCTACCCCTCGTGGGCCCGCTACGGGCTCGACGCGATCCTGCTGATCGTCGCCGGGCTGGTGTTCTCGGCAACCAGCCGCAACGGGTACCAGCTGGTGCTCGCGCCCGAAGGAGTACCGACGATCTCGGTGTCCTATTGGGCCTTCGCCGGCCCGGCGCTGCTGTGGATCGGGGCCGGGCTGCTGGCCTGGCGCCTGTCCGATCTGCTGCTCGGCCGCGGTCGACGTGTCATCGCCTGGGTGCTGCGGCCGCTGACCAAGCGGATGTCCGGCAGCGTCGCCAGTGGCATGTCACGCCAGCGGCGGCCGCTGGTCCGCGCGATCGTCCTGCTCGCGCTTGCGATCTCGTTCGCTGCCTCGACCGCGATCTTCAACTCGACCTACCGGCAACAGGCCGAAGCCGACGCCCAGCTCACCAATGGCGCCGACGTCACCGTCACCCCCGCGCCCGGCACGACGGTGCAGCCCACGGCCGCGCAACAACTGTCCGGCGTGTCCGGCGTGAAGGCGGTAGAGCCGATCCAGCACCGCTTCGCCTACATCGGCACCGACCTGCAGGACCTCTACGGCGTCCGCCCGACGAGCATCACCAATGCGACGGCATTGCAGAACGCCTACTTCCACGGCGGCACCGCCGCCGGCCTGATGCACACGCTGGCCACGAAGCCGGACTCGATCCTCGTCTCGGCCGAGACCGTGAAGGACTACCAGCTCGGGGTCGGCGACCTGCTCAAGCTGCGACTGATCGACGCCGTCACCCACCAGCCGCGAATGGTCGCGTTCCACTACGTCGGCGTCGTCAGCGAGTTCCCCACGGCGCCCAAGGACAGCTTCTTCGTCGCGAACGCCGGCTATGTGGCGCAACAGACCGGCAGCGACGCGGTCGGCGCGTTCCTGGTCGACACCGGCGGCCAGCACAGCGCCGCGGTCGCGCAGCGGATCCAGCACCTGCTCGGGTCAGCGGCCACCGTCAGCAGCATCGGAACCGTCCGCAAGAGCGTCGGATCCAGCCTCACCGCCGTGGATCTGGCCGGCCTCACCCGGGTCGAGCTGTCCTTCGCGCTGGTGCTCGCCGCAGCGGCCGGGGGCCTGGTGTTCGCGCTGGGCCTGAGCGAGCGCAGACGGACCTTCGCGATCGCGCGAGCGCTCGGCGCCAAACCACGCCATCTGCGCGGCATGATCTTCGGCGAAGCCGGGGTGCTGACGGTCGGCGGCCTGGTGTCGGGCGCGGTCATCGGGTGGGTGCTCTCGCAGATGCTGGTCAAGGTACTGACCGGCGTCTTCGACCCACCGCCGTCGGTGATCGCCGTGCCGTGGCTCTATCTCGGCGCCGTGCTCGGGATCACCGTGGTCGCGCTGGCCGGCGTCAGCGCCGCGGCCACGCGCGCGGCGCGTGGGCCCGCGATCAGCGTGCTCCGGGAGCTGTAGCCTCGCTGGCGGTCACTCCGCCTCAACGCGGTAGCCGACGCCACGCAGCGTCACGATGTCCGGAGCGCGCTCGCCGCACGCCTGCGCCGCCGCCGTCAGCTTGCGCCGCAGCGCGGACAGGTGCACGTCGAGCGTCTTGGTGGAGCCGAACCAGTTCTCGTCCCACACGTCGGCCATCAACACGTCGCGGCTGACGGCGGTCCCGGGTTCGGCGACCAGCCGGGCGAGGAGGTCGAACTCCTTGGCCCGCAACGCCACCTCTCGGCCGCCGAGGCGCACGCGCCGCGCGGCCGTGTCGACTTGCAAAGCTCCGAGCTGCAGGATCCTCGACGGCGCGGGCGCGGCCGATCCGCGGCGCAGATGGGCCCGGATCCGGGCGAGGAGTTCGGCCAGGCGGAACGGCTTGGTCAGGTAGTCGTCGGCGCCGGCCTCGAGCCCCACGACGACGTCGATCTCTTCGTCACGCGCGGTCAAGATCACGATGACGCAGTTCGGCTGCGCCGCCCGCACCTGCCGGCAGACGTCGACACCGTCGAGATCCGGCAGCCCGAGATCGAGAAGCGCCAGCTCGAAGGGCTCATCCCGCACCGCCTTCAGGGCCTCGGCACCGGTCTGGACCCACGTCACGTCATGGCTGTGCGCCTGCAGACCGGCGTGCACCGCGCGCCCGATCGCGACGTCGTCCTCCACGATCAGCAAGCGGGCCACCGCTCGACCCTAAGCCCGGCGCTCACACAGGTATCGGATGTACCTGGCGGCGAGCCGATCTCGGACGTAGCGTCGAGCGGGTGACTTCTCCCGCCATTGCCACCCTCGGTGACTTGCGCTCGTCCGGACACGTCCATCGCGGCGTCAAGACCGAGATCCGCCAGAACTTGATCGCCCGCATCGCCTCGGGCGAGCCGTCGCTGCCCGGCATCGTCGGCTTCGACGACACCGTCGTGCCCGAGGTCGAGCGCGCGCTGCTCGCCGGACACGACATCGTCCTGCTCGGCGAGCGAGGCCAGGGCAAGACGCGGCTGATCCGCACCCTGGTCGGGCTGCTGGACGAGTGGGTGCCCGTCATCGCCGGCTGTGAGATCAACGACCATCCGTACGCGCCCGCGTGCGCACGATGCCTCGCCCTCGTCGCAACCGACGGCGACCTGACACCGGTCGCGTGGAAGCATCGCAGCGAGCGGTACGGCGAGAAGCTGGCGACGCCGGACACCTCGGTCGGCGACCTGATCGGCGACGTCGACCCGATCAAGGTCGCGCAGGGCCGCACGCTCGGCGACCCGGAGACGATCCACTACGGACTGGTGCCCCGCACGAACCGCGGGATCATCGCCGTGAACGAGCTGCCCGATCTGGCCGAGCGGATCCAGGTCGCGCTGCTGAACGTGCTCGAGGAGCGCGACATCCAGGTGCGCGGATACCAGTTGCGGCTCCCGCTGGACCTGCTGCTCATCGCCAGCGCGAACCCGGAGGACTACACCAACCGCGGCCGGATCATCACGCCGCTCAAGGACCGCTTCGGCGCCGAGGTTCGCACGCACTACCCGTTGGAGCTGACCGACGAACTCGCCCTCGTCGCGCAGGAGGCCGCCGTGCTGTGGCCGGACAGCACGCACGGCGCGCCACTCGTGCCCGCGCACCTGCTCGAGGTGGTCGCGCGCTTCGCCCGCGGAGTCCGTGACGCACCCCAGGTCGACCAGCGCTCGGGGGTGTCAGCCCGCTTCGCCATTGCCGGCGTCGAGACGGTGGCCGCGTCGGCGGTCCGCCGAGCGGCGCTGACCGGCGAGCAACTGGCCGTCGCCCGCGTGGCCGACCTGCCCTGCATCGTGTCGGCATCGCGCGGCAAGGTCGAGTTCGACGACGCCGACGAGGGTCGCGAGTTCGAGGTGCTCGAACACCTCTTGCGCCGGGCCATCGCCGAGACCTACCGGGCCCGGCTGGCCGGGCTGGACCTGCGGCCCTTGCAGGAGAAGTTCGACGACGGGCTCACCGTCCAGACCGGTGACACGGTCGGCGCCGAGGATCTTCTCGGGCAGCTCGGGCCCGTCCCCGTGCTGTCGGCTCTGCTGGACCGGCTGGAACCCGACGGCATCGGCGAGGGCCCGGCCGCGGTCGGGCTGGCCGCCGCGGTGCTCGAGTTCGCGCTGGAGGGCCTGCACTTGAACAAGCGACTGGCCAAGGACTCCGACGGCTCGAGGACGATCTATGGCGCATGACGCGGCCCGGGCGGATTGCAAAGGCGGCCAGGCGTGAGCATCCGCTACGGCGCGTGGCACGGCGGACCTGATCCGCTGGAAGCGCCATTCGACATCCGCGAGGCGCTGGACGAGATCGGCGACGACGTGCTCGCCGGCGCGTCGCCGCGCAACGCGCTCAACCGGATGCTGCGCCGGGGCACCCGGGACCGCGACGGGTTGGACGCGTTGCGGCGGCAGGCGCGCGAGCGGGCCCGCGACCTGCGCCGCGGCGGGCGCCTGGACGGCACGCTCGAGCAGGTGCGCGAGCTGCTCGACCAGGCGCTCGAGGAGGAGCGGCGCGCGCTGTTCCCGGACCCGGACGACTCGGCGCGGATGGCCGAGGCCGAGCTGGACGCGCTTCCGGCGGACACGGCGCGGGCGGTCCGGCAGCTCGCCGACTACCAATGGCGCTCGCCGGAGGCCGGCCAGAAGTACGAGCAGATCCAGCAGCTGCTGCGCTCCGAGGTGCTGGACGCGCAGTTCGCCGGCATGCGCGATGCCCTGCAGAACGCCACGCCCGAGGACCTGGCACGCGTCCGGGACATGATGCACGCGCTGAACGACATGCTCGACGCCGACGCCCGGGGCGAGCACACGCAGCAGCAGTTCGACGACTTCATGCGGCAGTACGGCGACTTCTTCCCGGAGAACCCGCAGGACCTCGCCGAGCTGATCGACTCGCTGGCTCGGCGCGCCGCGGCCGCACAACGGCTGATGGACTCGCTCACGCCCGACCAGCGCGCCGAACTAGGCGGCCTCATGGACCAGGCGCTCGGGCAGGCCGGGCTCGCCGACGAGATGGGCCGATTGCAGCAGTCGCTGCGCTCGGCCCGTCCTGACCTCCGATGGGGCGGCCGGCAGCGGATGGACGGCGACGAGCCGATGGGCTACTCCGACGCCACCGGCGCGCTGGCCGAACTCGCGGACCTGGAGCAGCTGGACGACCTGCTCGGGCAGGACTACGCGGGCGCCAGCTTGGACGACATCGACGAGGAATTGATCGAGCGCGCGCTCGGCCGCCCCGCGGTCGAAGACATGGAGCAGCTGCGCCGCATCGAGCGCGAACTGCGCCAGCAGGGTTACCTCGAACGCGGCGGCGACGGTCTGAAACTCACGCCGCGCGCCCTGCGCCGCCTTGGCCAGACCGCGTTGCGGCGCGTGTTCGACGTCCTCGACTCCCGGGGCCGGGGCAGCCACGATGTCCGCGACGCGGGCGCGGCCGGCGAGGTCACCGGGGCGAGCCGCGAATGGCGCTACGGCGACGAGCAGCCGCTCGACGTCGTGCGCACCGTACGCAATGCGGTACTGCGGACGGCGTCCAGCGGCGAGTCGCTGCAGCTGGACGCCGACGATTTCGAGGTCGTCGAGACCGAGCGACGCTCCTCGGCCGCGATCGCGCTGCTCGTCGACATGTCCTACTCGATGGAGCTGCGGGGTACCTGGGGGGAGGCCAAGACCACGGCCCTCGCGCTGCACGCCCTTGTCAGCTCGAAGTACCCGCAGGACGCGATCGAGATCATCGGCTTCAGCGACTACGCCCGGGTGCTGTCGACCGGGGCGCTCGTCGAGCACGACTGGGACCGCGTCCAGGGCACCAACCTCCAGCACGGGCTGATGCTGGCGCGCCGCCACCTGGACAAGCACCGCAACGCCGAGCCGGTGATCCTCGTCATCACCGACGGCGAGCCCACCGCCCACCTCGCGGCGGACGGGTTCGCCGACTTCGCCTGGCCGCCGACCCAGGAGACCATCGCGGCGACGCTGGCTGAGGTCGAGCGGTGCACTCGCCGCGGCGCGACGATCAACGTGTTCATGCTCGACGACGATCCGCGGCTGGTGGCTTTCATGCAGGAGGTCGGTCGGCGCAACGGCGGGCGGGTCTTCCTGCCCAAGCCGGGTGCGCTCGGCGAGTACGTCGTGGCCGACTACCTCCGCGCGCGCGGCGGCCGGCACCGCCGCGCCAGCTGACCGCGCCACATTTCCCCGCCCCCGACCGCGCCACATTTCCCCGCCCCTGACCGCGCCCGCATTTCCCCGCCCCTGACCGCGCCACATTTCCCCGCCCAGACCGCGCCCACATTTCCCCGCC
>JAODNL010000451.1 GCA_025465405.1 Pseudonocardiales bacterium
ACGACGGAATTGGCTATCGACAGGGAAAGGTTCTCGTGCGCGTGAATGCCGATCTCGGTCGTGGGGTCGAGGGTGTCTCGGTAGGCGCGCACCCGATCCCGGACGCCGTTCATGAGAAGGCGGCCGCCGGAGTCGGTCACGTAGACGCAGTGCGCGCCATAGGTCTCCATCAGCTTGGCCTGGCCGGCCAGAGTCGCCGCATCGGCGAGGTGGCTCATCATCAGGAAACCTGACACATCCATGCCGAGCTCGCGCGCAACTACGATGTGCTGTGCTGCCACGTCGGCCTCGGTGCAGTGGGTGGCCACTCGGATCGACCGGACCCCGAGTGCATGTGCGCGGCGCACGTCCGAGATGGTGCCGATGCCCGGCACCAACAGCGTGGTGAGTCGAGCGCGCGTCACGTGTGCGGCGGCGGCTTCGAGCCATTCCCAGTCCGTGTGCGACCCGGGGCCGTAGTTCAGCGAGCCGCCGGCGAGACCGTCGCCGTGCGCGACCTCGATGCCGTCTACCCCGGCGGCGTCGAGCGCGGACACAATGGCGGCAAGCTGTCCGGTCGTCATCCGGTGCCGAACGGCATGCATGCCGTCCCGGAGCGTGACGTCCTGGATGAACAGTCTGGTCACGGGGTGGCCACCGATGGTTGTAAACGAGAGGCGGCGAGGGTCTCGGCGACGCGGAGTGCGGCGCTCGTCATGATGTCGAGGTTTCCCGCGTACGCGGGCAGGTAATGGGCCGCTCCCTCGACCTCGAGGAACACCGAGACCTGATGGGTCACCGGCTCGGACGTCAGGGTGTGGACCGGCTGGCCGGCGGCCTGTGGGGCTCAACAACCTCGGCCCTGGCGTATCTGCGGGGTTCGGCATGATCATTCGGGTGCTGTTCTCTGCTGTGTACGCGGCCTTCCGGGTGCTGCTGGCGTTGGTCGTGGTCCGCGGTTGGAGCCGAAGGACCGGCTTGTGCTGGCCGCGCTTGCTCGCATGCTGCCGCGCGAGGTGTTGCGGGCGAGGATCGTGACGCCTGCAACGCTGTTGCGTTGGCATCGTCAGCTGATTGCCCGGCACTGGACCTATCCGCCGAAGACGGGGCGAGCTGGAGGTCGCCCGCGTACCGCGGCCGTCATCAGGGAGCTGGTGGTGCGCCTCGCGCAGGAGAACCCGACGTGGGGCCACCGTCGAATCCAGGGCGAGCTGGGCACCAGCATGATCCTCGCCTCACTTCGCCATGAGCGGAGGCGAGCCTCCGGATCGGCGGGTAACGTGAGGCCGTCCGGAGCAGTGACTCCGGTTAGCGGGTTGGGAGGCGTATCGATGTCCAGTGCCACGGGTTCGCGCTATCAGCTCTCGTTCGTGGTGCTGGCTGCCGCGACGAGTGCCTTTGCGCTGCTGCAATCACTGGTCTCGCCGGTGTTGCCTTTGCTCGAGACCGACCTGCATACGAATCAGAACACCGTCACGTGGGTGCTGACGGCCTATCTGCTGTCGGCATCGGTCTGCACGCCGATCCTCGGCCGCATCGGCGACATGATCGGCAAGGAAAAGGTGCTGGTCGCTGTGTTGATCGTGCTGGCGGTCGGCTCGGTCCTGGCCGCGATGGCATCCTCCATCAGCCTCATGATCGTGGCGCGGGCGATCCAAGGTGTCGGCGGCGGCGTCATCCCCCTGTCGTTCGGCATCATCAGGGACGAATTCCCCCAGGCGAAGGTGGCCGGCGCGGTCGGCACGCTCGCGGCGCTGCTCGCGGTCGGGGGTGGCCTGGGTCTGGTTCTCGCCGGTCCGATCGTCAATGCTCTCGACTATCACTGGCTGTTCTGGATCCCCGCTGTGGTCGTGGTCCTGGCGGCGATCGCAACCCACGTCGTCATCCCCGAATCTCCGGTTCGGACACCCGGAAAGATCAGTTGGGGGGCCGCGGTCCTCTTGTCCGCCTGGTTGGTCGCCCTTCTGCTCGCCGGGAGCGAAGGGCCCACCTGGGGCTGGGCTTCGCCGTCGGTCGTGGGATTGCTCGTGAGTGCCGCCGCACTCGCTGTTGCGTGGGTGGTTGTCGAGACCCGCTCGAAGCAGCCGCTGATCGACATGACGATGATGCGCATCCCTGCCGTGTGGACGACCAACCTCGTCGCGTTCTTCTTCGGCGCCGGAATGTACGCGATCTTCGCGTTCCTGCCCCAGTTCGTTCAGACGTCCTCGAGTGCCGGGTACGGCTTCTCCGCGAGTATCACCGAGTCCGGACTGATCGTGCTGCCGATGACAGCAACCATGTTCGTGTTCGGTCTGTGGTCGGGACCGTTGGCGGCCCGGTTCGGTGCTAAGGCAGTCCTGGTGGCGGGTTCAACGATCAGCATCGTGCCGTTCCTGATCTTGAGCTTCGCGCACGGCGCGATCTGGGAGATCGCTGTCGCGATGGTGCTCATGGGCGCCGCGTTCGGCTTGGCCTTCTCCGCGATGTCCAACATCATCGTTTACTCCGTGCCCGCGAGCCAGACTGGCGTCGCCAGTGGCATGAACGCGAACATCAGGACGATTGGCGGCTCGATCGGCGCGGCGGCTATGGCCAGCATTCTTACCTCAGGACATCTCGCGAGCGGCCTGCCCAAGGAGTCCGGCTACACGATCGGCTTCGCGGTGTTGGCGGCCGTGCTCGGCTTGGCGGCGGTGGCCGGTCTGCTGATACCGAACCCGCGCTCAGGCCGCAGCCCGAAACCGGTCGAGATGGCGCATGCCGAGCTGGCTCTCCTCGCGGCAGGTACCGTCGTCGGCGATGAATCGGAGTGACGTGACTACCCCTGCCGCGGCATTGGTGGTCGACAGGCCGCTGCGTCGCGATGCCGCGCAGAACCGGGAGCGGCTGCTCACGGCGGCCAGCCAGGTTTTCGCGGAACGCGGACTGGACGCCGGCGTCGAGGAGGTCGCGCGCGCGGCGGGCGTCGGCATGGGCACGCTCTACCGGCGCTTTCCGAGCAAGCAGGCGCTCATCGACGAGCTGGTCGGCCTGATGTTGCAGGACTTCCTCGATATTGCTCGCACTGCCTCGGCGCGTACCGATGGCACGGGGCTGGAGAATCTGCTCGTCCACACCGGGCAGTTGCAGGCCGCGCATCCGGGATGCCTGCGCCGGCTCTGGGCTCAATCCGACGCCGGCCGGGAGGCGATCGAACACTTCCGCGGGCACATCCCGATCCTGCTCCGGTCCGCGCAGGAGCACGGCCGTATCCGCCCGGATGTAACCACGAGCGACATCTTGATGATGCTCTGGTCGATCAGCGCGATCATCGACACGACGACGGCAGCAGCACCCAACGCGTGGCGCCGGCACGTCGAACTCGTGATCGCGGGCCTTCGTCCGGTCACCCCGGACCACCTCGCCGCCGAGCTGACGGAGCGACCGTTGACCATGGCCCAGGCGCTGAAGGTCACCGCGCCAAGCCGGTAACCGCATTCTCAACCGCCGCCACTATTTCCCAGGCCGGCGATGAGGTTGATGGTCGATGCCAGGATGACGGCGCCGAACAGGTAGGACAGCAGCGCGTGGCGCAAGGCGGTGGCGCGGACGGCTGGTTTCTGCAGGGCGGTGTCGGAGACTTGGAACGTCATCCCGATCGTGAACGCGAGGTAGGCGAAGTCGAGATAGCAAGGCGGAGCCTTCTGATTGAAGTTGACTCCGCCGTCCGCGCCGGTGAAGTACAGGCGTGCATAGCGCAGCGTGAACAGGGTGTGCACGGCGAACCAGGACAGCGCCACGCTGGCCACGCCGAACGCCGCGAGCAGGTCTCGCGTTGTGCCTTTAGCCGAGTTGGCCTGCGCGACGATGACGCCGACGGCGCCCAGATTCGCCACGGCCGCGACCACCACGATGAGGCTGGTGGCGGTGCGTCCTGGTTCCTCGCGGGTGGCGTGGGCCGCGGTTCGGCTGGCATCGAAGGACGCGATGGGAATCCAGGCCCACACGGCAAATATCAGCGCCGCCGTGTCCCAGCCGGCCAGCGGCGCATACCGCCAATCCCCGAAGCTGCCGACGAGAATCGCGGCAACAGTGCCCGCGACCACCATCACGGCCACCCTCGTCCGAGAGGCGGTCACCATGCGCGACTGTGCTCGTCGATCAACAGAGAGCCGTCCGCCATGCGCGATCTTCTGCCTGATCATCACCTAGATGTACCGCAACGGGGCGCCGAGGCGACAGTCGCGGCAGTCGACCCGCCGTGGTCCGAGCTCGACCGTGATGGCCGGTTGCGGTCAGCCGGGTGACAGTGCTCGATGTGCGGTCGGGCCGACGATTGCGAAGCCAAGTGCGCCGGCTGCCGCGAGTGCCGCGGCACCGGCCCACGCGAGCGACGGCGCCGGTGTGCCGGCGGCTGGTGTTCGGTTGGTCAGCGCTGCGAACAGCAATAGGGGGCAATGCCGAGGGCCGATCCGAGCTGGGCGGTTGTGTTGATGATCCCGGATGCGGCGCTGCGCCACGCTTGCATGACGTCCGTGCCGAGTGAGTTGGCGGCGACGGACGAGAGGCCTATGCCCAGACCCGACGCCGCCATGCGTGCCGACATCGCGGGGACGTCTGCGCTGACGGCAATCAGGACAGCGATCGCGACGGCGATGCAGCCTAGACCCGCGGCGCACACTCGCTCCGGAGTCGTGATCCGCAGGGCAGACGCGGCCAGGATCGAGCCGAGGATCGCGGCGAGGCTCAACGGCAGTAGTGTCCCGGCCGCGGCGAGCGGGCTGCGCCCGAGCGTGTCCTGCAGGTACAGCGTGAGGAGAGTGGCGACGGAGCTGGTGGTCGCCGTGTTCAGCAGTCCGGCGATCGCTCCCCGGCGTAGGTGCGGCCGGTGTAACAGGCTCGGCGGCAGCAGCGGAGCCGCCGCCCTGCGGTAGACGATGATCAACACCGAGCTGAGCACGGCACAGCCGGCGAGCAAGATCGCGCCGAGCCAGCGTCGCTGCGGATCGGCGAGTTCCGTCGCGCCGAGAATCGCCGCCATGACAGCGCCGGTGAGCAAAGCTGAACCGGCGGCGTTGATGCTTCCGACGATCTCGCGCGGCTCATCGTTCGGCGCCGTCCTCACGACCGCCAGGCCCAGTACAGCTGCCAGCGGGACGTAAGCCCAGAAGATGAATCGCCAGCTCGTGAGGTCCGCGACCGTGCCGCCGACGACGAATCTGGAGGTCCTCGGTGGACGCGACCGCGGTGATCAGGCGCAACGCGGACGGGACGGCTGGCGCCGCCGCAGCGCCCTGAAGGCAGCGAGCCAGCGTCAGCAACACGGTCGAGGGGGCGACCGCGCCCAATGCCGACGCTGCGGCAAAGAGCACCAGACTCGTCAGGATGGTGCGGCGCG
>JAODNL010000261.1 GCA_025465405.1 Pseudonocardiales bacterium
TGTCGACGATCGGCTCGTTCGTGCTCGGCTTCTCGATGCTTCCGTTCGTCTACAACATCTACAAGTCCTACCGCTTCTGCGAGATCGTGACCTCCGACGACCCGTGGGGGCACGGGAACTCGCTGGAATGGGCGACGTCGTGCCCGCCGCCGCGGCACAACTTCACCTCGATCCCGCGGATCCGCTCCGAGCGCCCCGCGTTCGAGTACCACTACCCGCACCTGCTCGACCGCCTCGACGGCGAGGCCCACGCCGGTTGGCATCGCCCGCCCGCGAGCCTCTCCGAGAAGAGGGATCCGCATGTCACGCAGTCCTAGTACCCGGTCGTCCCTCAAGGGAACGGCTGGACCAGCTAACCGCAACCAAGGAGGCGGCACCGTCATGACCCTGGTATCCAACGCCCACGACGTCGTCGAATTTCTCAAGGCTCAGCACGAGCAGATCAAGGCCGACTTCGAGCTGGTCATCGCCCGAACCGGTTCGGAGCGCGAGCAGGCGTTCGTCACGCTCCGGCGGTTGCTCGCCGTGCACGAGACAGCCGAGGAGGAGATCGTCCACCCGCGCGCCAAGAAGGAGCGGGCCGACGGCGAGTTGGTCGTCAAAGCCCGTCTGGCCGAGGAGAACAAGGCCAAGAAGGTCCTGGCCGAGCTCGAGAAGCTCGACATCGACTCGACCGAGTTCGAGGCCAAGTTCCGGGCCCTGCAGGTGGACGTGCTCGCGCACGCCGATGCCGAGGAGCGCACAGAGTTCGGCCAGCTCGCCGATCAGCTGGACCAGGACGAGCTCCAGCGCATGCAGCGCGCGGTGAAGTTCGCCGAGTCCATGGCTCCGACCCGACCGCACCCGGGCGTCGAATCGGCCGCGGCGAACATCCTGGTCGGTCCGTTCGCGGCGATGCTCGACCGTACCCGCGACGCGATCAGCGGCAAGTCCGGCTAGCGCCACATCATTGGAGTTCCTCCGCCAGCAGATCCATGAGCAGTGCGTCGTGCCAGCCGCTGCCGTCGGCGTCGCGCTCGTAGCGACGCATCAGACCGACCGGCCGGAACCCGACGGACGCGTAACAACGGATGGCCGTCTCGTTGTCCGCGGCCGGGTCGATCGTGACCCGGTGGTGTCCGCGATCGCGGACGAGGTGACGGGCCACGGTGCGCACGGCGTCGCGCCCGAAGCCCTGCCCGTGCACCGCGGGATCGAGGAAGATGTCGATCGACGCGTGCCGGTACATCGGCTCGTTCTCCTCGCCGAACTGCACCATGCCGGCCACAACGCCGCCGACCAGCACCGCGAATCGCGTTTCGTCGAGGTCGTCGAACGGCCAGTCCGGCGAGGCGGCCTCGTCGCCCCATCGGGCAAGGACCGGCGGGGTGCGCAGGATTCGGCGTAGTTCGGGGATGTGCTCGGCACTGACGGGCACCAGTGTCACGCGATCGCCGCGCAGTTCGACGTCCACGCGGTCATCATCGCGCGAAGCGTCAACCAGGTTCGCCGCTGCGCTTTCGGCGCACGATGACGACGATGTCGACGAGGGCGATCACGGCCAGAACGGCGAGCACCGCGGCCAGGACCGGTACTTTCTCCAGCGCTGCGATCACGGCGGCGGCCGCGCAGAAGATCAGTCCGAAGATCGCCAGCACGAGCCGCAACGTGAGCGCGCTCTGCGCCGGCGGCGCGCCCCCTATGCCGGCCAACGGGTCGTGGTAGTCGGGCCGGCCTTGCGACGGATCGGTCATGGCCTCGGCGTGGACGCGTCCATATACCGCAACAACGCGCCGATTCCCTCCGGCAGGTAGTTGTGGGCATTCGGGGTCACGGCAAGTTTGGCCTCACTCCCGGCGACGGCCCGGACCAGGGCGGCGTCCAGCCGATCGTGCTGCGGGTCCGGGACGCCCATCTCGTGCAGTTCCTCAGCCGACATGCCCAGCTCGAGCGGCTCGGGCCCGATCCACGCCTTCAGGGTCGATGCGGGGTTGTCGGACACGACGACGGTGTCGGCCTGTGACTTGCGCAGGGCTTCGACCACCGCGGCGACGCCGGCCACCGCGTACTCGTGCCGGCCCAGGTTCTCGCGGAGGTGGCTGAGCAGTTCGTGGCGCTCGCGCCAGAGCATTCGAAGCAGCTGGTCGTGCACTGCCTCGTCCAGCGTTTGCGGCTTCGCGCCCGCGGCACGCGCGCCCTCGCGGATCTGCACGATCTGCACGCGCGGCGACACCAGGTCGGCGAGGTCGTCGGCAATCAGCGCGCGAGCGCGTGGGTCGCCGGCCAGCACGACAAGTTCCGCGGCGATGTCCGCGACGTGCTTGCGCACCGCCGTCGCCACGTCGCGAGCGTTCTCGGCCCACGAGTTCTCGACCCGCTGCTGGAAGTGCCGCTCCGACCAGTCACGCACCGAGGTCTTGTGGATCGGGTACTGGCGACTGCCCTCGACGGTCTCTGTCTTGCCGCTGGGGAGCCCCTCCGCCGTGGGCACCGCCGGTACGGTGTGGATGTCGGCGCCGGTGCGATTCGCGACGACCACGACGTGCGGAGTCTGCGGGCCGAGCTGCGCGAAATACGGCATCAGATGCGGCAGCGGGGCCCACGCCGCGATCGGGCGAACCGGCGGTCTGCGGAGCTGGCGATCGAGCAGGACCGCGCCGCCGGATGCGACCACCACCTGCCCGTGCGGTCCGGGCACGCCGTAGTGGTTGAGGATCACCTCGTCCATCGCGGACAGGGTTGCCTCGTCGGCGCCGGCGTGGGTCAGTTCGGCCCGCCGCTCCTGCCAGCGCAACTCGACCTCGTGGCTACCGTGCTCGCTCGATCGGGTGGCGTCCTGGTAGACCGTCGCGAATGGACCTGGCCGCGAATAGACGCGCTTGACCGCGTCCTGGATCTGCATGCTCCCTCTCCGCTGTCAGCCGCTCCCTCCGGAGGGTTACCCGCTGCGCACCGCGCCCAACCACGGCAGGTCCGCGATCTTGATATCCACCGCGCGTCATAACGCCTCCGGCCTATCAAGATCGCGGACCGCTGTGGGTCAGCCGGCCAGGGTGGTGCCGGTCTCCAGCAGCGACTTGAGATCGCTGAGCACCCAGGCATGCCCGCCGCCGGCGCCCTCGGACTCGAGCGCACCTCCGACGATGAGCGCGAGCGTCGGCGCGCCGTCCAGCTCGTGTGTCAGCGTGAGCGAGCAATACCCGCCGTCCAGCTCCTTGATCTCGTGCGTGATGCGCGTTGTGCCCTCGGACGCGATCTGCGGATCCATCAGCATGTGGAACGTGGTGACGAGCCGGTGCGGCGGATCTGCCTCCAGCACCTCGCCTTCGATGATCACCTCGGGAAGTTCGTTGCCCCGCGCCTCGGCTCCGGCCCGGAACTCCTCGCTGGCCCGCACGAGGTACGCGCCGCCCGGCCGCAGGTCGTAGTCGACATAGCCGGTGTAGCCGTATCGGGCGGTCCATTCCGGCTTGGTGATCGCGTCCCAGATCGCCTGCGCGCTGGTCTTGATGTACACGCGATAGACCTGCGTGGTCACGGTGGTCGCGGTTGCATCGGTCGTCGTCATGCTTCTGCCTCCAACTCGGCCTTGAGTTCGACGAGCGCCGACACCCGGCGCTCGGTGTACTTGTCGATCCACCGGTCGTGGATCAGCCGGATCGGTACCGGGTTGAGGAAGTGCAGCTTCTCGCGGCCGGACCGGCGGGTGACGACGAGGCTTGCGTCCTCGAGCACCTTGAGATGTTTCATCACGCCGAAGCGCGACATCTCCAACTCGGACTCGAGTTCGGTGAGGGTGCGGCCGTCGCGGGCGAACAGCCGATCCAGCAGGAAGCGCCGGGTCGGGTCGGCCAGCGCCTTGAAGACGCGGTCCTCGTCTGTCACGCGGGCAAAATTACGTGACCAAATGGTCACATGTCAAGGGCGAGGAGCGGTGCGCCGCCAGGTACGCGGCGAAGCGCTCGTCGACCTCCTCGCCGGACAGTCCGAAGTCGGCCAGCGAGTACCGGTGCGACGGGCGCCGCTCCCCCGCCCGGCTCCGGTCGTGCACGGTCGCCAGCGCCGCGCGCGTCGCATCCGGAAACGGCACGCCGAGGCGGGCGTAGATCGACTCGACCGTGCCGATCGGATCAGCGGTGAACTGCTCGTACGGCACGTCGACGAACTGCGCCGGGTCGTACTTCGCCCGCGCCGCCATGAACGACTCGGCGCCCCGCGCCCACAGCTCGAGCTGGTCGCGGCCGATGACCGCGCCGCGGAACAGCTTCGACTGGCCGTCCGACGCCTGCGCGCTCAGGCTGCTGCTCGACGCGATCACGGTGCGCGGGTCGCGATGCGTCTGCACGATCACCGCGTCGGGGTAGACGGCCATCAGCGCGTCGAGGGCGAACAGGTGGCTGGGGTTCTTCAACACCCAGCGCCGGTTCATGTCGTTCAACCCGATCAGCTGCAGGTTGCGCCGGTGTCGCGCGTATGCCGGCGTCCAGTCCTGAGCCCGGAGCCAGGCCGAGTACGTCGGCAGGTGAGCCAGGCTCTCGTACGCGATCGAGAGCATCGACTGGCGCAGCAACTGCCAGCACTCCTCGACCATGTCCGCGGACATGAAGTGGACGCCCATGAACTCCGGGTTGACGACGTGATGTTGCTCGAAGGCGGCCTGTAGGTGCTGGTACAGCGGGTTGTCCGCCCAGACATCCCGTGGCGGGCGCGGCTGCGGCACCTGCGTCAACCACATCTCCAGGCCCTGGTGGGCCGGGTCTTCGCAGAGCAGGCGGTGCAGCGCCGTCGTACCGGAGGGGCTCACCGAGACCGGCCGCCGCCTGCACACGCTGATGGCCGGCGTCGCCGCGTACGACCTGCCCGACGAGGTGCGCGAGCTGGTCGGTGAGATGGTGTCGAACCTGGGCGAACGCGTCTATTTGCGCGCCGATCTGTCCGGCCGCGGCAAGCACCCGGTGAGCGTTATCGCCGCTCCCACCTATGACGCCGACGGCAGTCAGGAGCTGGTCCTTACGCTGTACGTCGGAACCGCGATCACGGCGGCCGAGATCGCCCGGCGCGGCCGGGCGCTCGTCGCGGTGGCCGATGCCGTCACCGACGAAGTGGGCGGCCACCGTCCAGGACGAAAGGGCACTACATGACGGCGACGTACGAGCTGTCGCACCTCGACCTGCTCGAGGCCGAGGCGGTGCACATCTTCCGTGAGGTCGCCGCGACGACCGAACGCCCCGCCTTGCTGTTCTCCGGGGGCAAGGATTCGGTGGTGATGCTGCATGTCGCCGCCAAGGCGTTCTGGCCGGCTCCGGTGCCGTTCCCGGTCATGCACGTCGACACCGGTGAGAACTTCGACGAGGTGATCGCGTTCCGCGACGAGACCGTGCAGCGGCTGGATCTGCAGCTGATCGTGAGCCGCGTCCAAGACGACATCGACGCCGGGCGGGTCGTCGAGGAGACCGGACCGCACGCGAGCCGCAACCGCCTGCAGACCACGTCGCTGCTGCGCGGGATCACCGAGAACCAGTTCGGTGCGGTGTTCGGCGGGGCGCGACGGGACGAGGAGAAGGCCCGAGCCAAGGAACGGGTCTTCAGCTTCCGTGACGAGTGGGGGCAGTGGGATCCACGCAACCAGCGGCCCGAGCTGTGGAGCCTGTACAACGGCCGGCATCGCAAGGGCGAGCACATCCGGGTGTTCCCGCTGTCGAACTGGACCGAGCTCGACATCTGGACCTACATCCGCGACGAGCGGATCTCGCTGCCGCCCCTGTACTACGCGCACCGTCGCGAGGTCGTCGAGCGCGACGGCATGCTGCTTGCGAACACCCGGTTCCTGACCCTGCTCGACGGTGACAAGCCCTACGAGGCAACGGTCCGGTTCCGCACGGTCGGCGACGCCACGTGCACCGGCTGCGTCGAGTCGACGGCCGCCACGGCCGATGCCGTGGTCACCGAGGTCGCGGCCGCGCGCGTGACCGAGCGCGGCGCCACCCGCGCCGACGACCGGATCTCCGAGGCCGGCATGGAAGACCGCAAGAAGGAGGGCTACTTCTAGATGGCGCAACTCTTGCGGATAGCCACCGCCGGCAGTGTCGACGACGGCAAGTCGACGCTCATCGGGCGGCTGCTGTACGACTCGAAGGCGATCTTCGAGGACCAGCTGTCCGCCGTCGAGCTGACCAGCCGGGCCCGCGGTGCCGACGTCCCCGATCTGTCCCTGCTCACCGACGGCCTGCGGGCCGAGCGCGAACAGGGCATCACGATCGATGTCGCCTACCGGTACTTCGCCACACCGCGCCGCAAGTTCATCATCGCCGACACTCCCGGCCACATCCAGTACACGCGCAACATGGTCACCGGGGCATCTACGGCCCACGTCGCGTTGATCCTCATCGACGCGCGCAACGGCGTACTCGAACAGTCCCGGCGGCATGCCTTCCTCGCCAGCTTGCTCGGAATCCCCCACCTCGTCGTCTGCGTCAACAAGATGGACCTCGTCGAGTTCTCGGCCCAACGCTTCGACGAGATCCGCGACGACTTCCGCCGGTTCGCGATGAAGCTGGAGGTCGCCGATCTCTCGTTCGTGCCGATCTCGGCACTCGGCGGCGACAACGTCGTGCAGCGCAGCGCCGCGATGCCCTGGTACGAGGGCACCTCCCTGCTGCACCACCTCGAGGAAGTGCACGTCGCATCCGACCGCAACCTCATCGACGCCCGGTTCCCGGTTCAGTACGTGATCAGGCCGCAGCAGGCGAACAACGGTGACCTGCACGACTTTCGCGGTTACGCCGGCACGATCTCCGGCGGCGTGTTCAAGCCCGGTGACGACGTCACGGTGCTGCCGTCCGGATTCACGACCACGGTCGCGTCGGTGTGGGGGCCGGGCGGTAAGCGGATCGACGAGGCCTTCGCCGGCCAGGCCGTCACGCTGCAGCTCACCGATCAGATCGACATCGGACGCGGCGATCTGATCTGCCGTCCCGCGAACCGGCCGCACACCGGTCAGGACATCGATGCGATGGTCTGCTGGCTCAGCAGCGAGGCCACCCTCACTCCGGGTGCGCGTTACACGATCCAGCACACCACCCGCTCGACGAGGGCGCTCGTCAAGCAGTTGGACTACCGGCTCGACATCAACACCCTGCACCGTGACGAGACCGCGCAGTCCTTGTCCCTCAACGAGATCGGGCGCATCCAGCTACGCACTCACCAACCGCTGCATTTCGATCCGTACCGGCGCAACCGCGAGACGGGCAGCTTCATCCTGATCGACGAGGCGACCAACAGCACCGTCGCCGCGGGAATGATCAGCCGGCCCACCCAGCACGAGCCGAACGTCGTCTGGCACTCCGGCGCGGTCAGCCGTGGTGAGCGGGCCACGCGCGGGTTGACGGTCTGGCTCACCGGGCTGTCCGGCTCCGGCAAGTCGAGCGTCGCCGTCGAGGTCGAGCGGCGGCTCGTCGCGTCCGGACGCCCCGCCTACCTGCTCGACGGGGACAACCTGCGGCACGGCCTGAACACCGGCCTCGGCTTCAGCGCGGAGGACCGCGCCGAGAACGTGCGCCGGGTCGGCGAGGTGGCCAAGCTGATGGCCGACGCGGGCGTCGTGTCGGTCGTGTCCTTGGTCAGCCCGTACCGCGCCGACCGCGACCGCGTCCGTGCCGCGCACGACGAGGCGGGCCTGCCGTTCGTCGAGGTCTTCGTCGACACCCCGCTCGAGATCTGCGAAGCCCGCGACCCGAAGGGTATGTACGCCAAGGCGCGCGCCGGAGAGATCACCGGCTTCACCGGCGTCGACGACCCGTACGAGGCTCCCCAGTCCCCCGACCTGCTGCTGCGCCCGGAGGACGGAGACGTGTCCGCGCAGGCCACTCTCGTGCTCACCCTGCTCGAGCGGCTGGAAGCGTGACTGATGCGCGGCTGGCCGCGCGATTGGCAGGGGCGGCCGGTGCGCTGTTGCTCCGGCTGCGGGCGGACTCGGGGCTGACCGGTAAGGAGCTCGGCGCGCGCGGCGACGCCGAGTCCAACGAGTTGCTGCTGCGGGAACTCGCCGCCGCGCGCCCGTCCGATGCGGTGCTGTCCGAGGAGTCCGTCGACTCGCCGGTACGCCTCGACGCCGAGCGGGTGTGGATCATCGATCCCCTCGACGGCACAAGAGAGTTCGGTCTACCCGGTCGCGCCGACTGGGCCGTGCACGTCGCACTCTGGCAGTCGTCCCGCGGT
>JAODNL010000453.1 GCA_025465405.1 Pseudonocardiales bacterium
TCTCCAGCGCGTCCGCGACGCGGGTGTCGAAACGCGAGTCGCGCAGGCCGTCACGGCCCCAAGGCCCGGGTTGCTCGACGAGCAGGACGCGGGCCGCGGGAAAGGCCGTGCCGAGCATCGGGTCTCCGCGCAGCTGGGCACGCAACGCGCATCGGTCGAGCGATTCGCGGGGGTGCGGATGATGCGGCCGGGTCACACGGCCCAGCCTTTCACGCAGCTTTCACGCGGCGACGAGCACTCCTTCGCGCAGCAGGCGGCGCGCGACGGTCAGCTGCTCCTCGGCGTCGAGCCCGGGCAGCTCGGCCGGCGCGAACACCGCACCGGACAGCACCGTCTTGATCGCCGCGGCCGCATCGAGGGGGAGCTCGACAGTGCGATCGAGCAATACCAGCCGGACGTGCTCGGCATCGCCGTCCAGGCGGGGACGGAGCGCGGCCCGCAGCCGAAGCGGGGTGTGCGCGTCGACCTGCTGCGCGGCGGCCAACTGGGCCAGCGGCGCGATCGGTTCGGGCCGGGTGTCGCGCCGCAGCATCCCGCCGATCCGCCGGCCGATCTCGTCCGCTCCAGCGACGTCGAGGAAGTGGCCGAGCGCGGCACGCGTCGCCGCGAGGTGCGGTGCGAGCACGTCCGGGTCGGCGAGGTCGAGCCCCATCGGCAGGGACGTGCGCAGCTCGGCGTCGTGCTGCGCCGCATCGAGCAGCTGCCGCACGAGGTGGTAACGGGTCAGTGGGTGAACGCCGACGGTGACGTGGATCGTGGTCTCGCCCAGCGCCTTCGCGGCGTGGATGGTGCCGCGCGGCAAATAGAGCGTGTCGCCCGGTTCGAGCACGGTGTCGATCAGCGGCTCCTCCGCCGCCCGGGCGGACACCTCGGCCCGATGTCGTTCCCACGGCTGCTCGGCGAGCGGGTCCACCACAACCGGCGGATGGATGATCCATCGCTTGCGCCCGGCGACCTGGAGAACGAACACGTCGTGCACGTCGTAATGCGGTGCGAAGCCCTGGTTCTGCGGTGGCGTGACGTAGGCGTTGATCTGAACCGGATGCCCCACCTCGTCCGACAGGCGGGTGCCGAGGTCGACCAGCGGCGGCCAGGTGCGATGCAGCGCCTGCAGGACGAGCGTCGCGCCGTCCGCGATCATCGCGAGCACGCGGTCGTCGGCCGCCTGGTCCGCGATGCTCGCGCCCGCGCCGCCACCGCGGGTGAATCTCGACGGCGGTAGGACGTCGCCGTCCTTCGCCATCCGAAGGAACGGACTGCGCAACCCGCGCCGCGAGACGAGCTCGTCGACCGCCGCGGCGTCGAGCAGGTCGTCGAAATGGGTCCCGAGGTCAGCCGCGCGGGTCAGCAGCGGGGCGCGCGCCCAGTACTCGGCGGCGAATACGTCGACGCCGCAGGCGACACAGCGATCGAGCGCAGTGCCGCCAGCGGCCCCGGTCGAGCTCACGTACTACGCGCCGGCACCGCGGTCCGCGCCACCGTCCGCTCCGCCGTCGCGGTCCGCGCCACTGTCGGATCCGCCGTCATCGGCGCCTGCGCCACCGTCGCCACCACCGTCAGCACCGCCGTCCGCCCCGGCATCGCCGCGACCGGCACCGCTGTCCGCACCACCGTCGGCGAAGCCGGCGCCGCCGTCGCCTCCGCCGTCAGCAGCACCGTCGGCCCCGCCGTCGCCGGTCCTGATGTCGTCGTCGTCGATGCTCATTCCCGCTCCTTCAGGTAGGAAAGAGACCGGCGGCCGCAACGGCCGCGCCAGTCAGGAAGCGGTTACCCGAACGGGCTGCGCGCGTAACGCCTACCCGCGCTCGGCGAGGTGCAGCGCCACCACGCCACCTGTCAGGTTGCGATAGCGGACGTCGCTCCACCCCGCCGCGGCGATCATCCGGGCGAGCTCCTCCTGGGACGGCCAGCTCCGGATCGACTCGGCCAGGTAGACGTAGGCGTCCGGGTTCGTCGCAACCCGCCGCGCGATCCAGGGCAGCGCGCGCATCAGGTAGTTGAGGTACACGAACCGGAACGGTCGCGAGACCGGTCGGCTGAACTCACAGACGACCAGCCGGCCTGCCGGGCGCACCACCCGGGCAAGCTCGTGCAGCGCCTGCGACACGTCGGCGACGTTGCGCAGGCCGAAGGAGATCGTCGCCGCGTCGAACACCGCATCGGCGAACGGCAGGTGCAGCGCATCGCCGGCCACGAACGGCACGCCGCGACGACTCTTGTTCGCGCGCCCGGCGCGCAGCATGCCGAGCGAGAAGTCACAGGCAACGGCGTACGCGCCGGAGCGACGCAACTCGGCGGTGGACACCCCGGTGCCGGCGGCAAGGTCGAGGACGCGCTGGCCGCGGCGCAGCTCGAGGCATTGCCGGGTACGCCGGCGCCAGTGACGGTCCTGCCCGATCGACAGCACCGTGTTCGTGAGGTCGTAACGCCGGGCCACACCGTCGAACATGGCGGCGACGTCGCGCGGCTGCTTGTCCAGGGTTGCTCGGCTCATCGGCGTCATTGTGCCCGACTCAACCGGTCGGCCGAGTCCGACGACGACGCGGCAAGCCGTACCGCGCCGATGACGATCACCACCAGGCTGGCGAGATACACGATGACGCGCGGCCAGCCGACCGGCACGTGCTCGTGCAACAACACCGCGCCCAAGATCACGGCCGCGACGGGATCAGCCGACTTGTTCGCCGGGAAGCTGGCGGCGAGCGCGCCGACCTGGAACGAGATCTGGGTCAGGGTGATGCCGAGCCCACCGATCACGGTGAGGCCGACGAGCGGCACGAGCCCGGACGCGTGAGTGAGCAGGCCCCGGATGCCGTGGTCCTGGAACTCCGTCGTCGAGGCATTCACCAGCACGCCGCAGGTGCCGAACCACGCTCCGGCCACCCCGCCGTATATGCCGGCCCGAAGCGCGGTGCTGCGCCGCCAGACCGACGCGCACAGCGCCCCACCGGCAACCAGCGCGATCACGACAGTCAGCACCATCGCCCGTTGTGAGGGCACCCGCCCGGTGCCTGGTGAGCCGAGCGCCGCGAAGAAGATCGCCAGGCCACCGAGGATGCCCAGGCATGCCACGTAATCACCGGGACGTGGCCTCGTGCCGTCGAGCAACGATCCGACCGCGAGCGACACCGGAAGGGTCAGCACGAGCAGCGGCTGGATGAGCACGACCGGTCCCGTCGAGAGCGCGACGACCTGGAGGGCGAAGCCGACGGTGTCGCCGCCGATCGACAGCAACCACCGGGGATCGCGCAGCAGCCGCAGCAGCCCGCGCGGATCGGCCTCACCCGTGCCCGTATGCGCCGCCGAGTGCTGGACAGCGGTCGACGCGCCGTACGCGATCGCCGACGCGACGCCGAACGGGATGGCCACGACCAACGTCACGAGCGGAGGGTATCTGCCGCCGGGCGCCGCGTTCGGTTTGCGGTGATCCCCGAGCGCATGGATGCTGTACGCCACCCCGGCCCCGGAGCGCCCGATGATCTCGATCGTCCGTCGGATGCGACGCCTACCCGTCGCCTTCGCCGTCCTCGCCGTCCTTCCGCTCGCCGCGACAACGGTCTCGGTGCCTCCGGCGGCCGTCGCTGCCACCGGCGGTGTCTACGTCGCGCTCGGCGACTCGTACTCCGCCGGGCCGCTCATCCTGCCGATGACCGACCCCCTTACCTGCGTGCGGTCCGCAGTGGACTACCCGGGGCTGCTCGCCGCCAAGCTGCACGTGCCGGCGTTTCGCGACGTGACCTGCTCGGCGGCGACGACATCGGACTTCGGCAGCTCGCAACCGGGCAACATCGCCGGG
The DNA here is from genome assembly GCA_025465405.1 of Pseudonocardiales bacterium. Taxonomy (GTDB): domain Bacteria; phylum Actinomycetota; class Actinomycetes; order Mycobacteriales; family Jatrophihabitantaceae; genus RYN-117. Next base: position 3,797 of record JAODNL010000453.1, read on the forward strand.
ACGGCTGCGCCTCAATACGACGCCGTCACGGCGGACGCCACGCTTGTCACAGTTGGCATCGGAGGCAATGACGTCGGCCTGGTCGGGCTGGCCGAGAGCTGCATCAACGTGCTTCCCGCGCCGCTCGGCACGTCGTGCGCCGCGAAGTACACGGCGGGTGGTGTCGACCAGTACAGCCGGCGCATCCAGGCCTTCGCCAGCACCTACGGCAGCGTGATCGACACGATCCACGGCCGGGCGCCGAACGCGCGGGTGGTCATGGTCGGCTACCCGACAACGATCCGGGACGGTGGGTGCTGGCCCGTGCAGCCGGTGCTCGCACCGGACGCCACGTACATCCAAGCGAAGGTCGACGAGCTCAACGCCGCAATGGCGCGGGAGGCCGGGACCCACGGGGCGACCTACGTCGACCTGCGCAGCTCCTCCGTCGGTCATGACGCGTGCGCGCTGCCCGGTCAGCGCTGGGTCGAGGGTCTCGTACCACTGTCCGACGCGTTCCCCCTGCATCCGAACGAGCTGTCGATGCGCAACGCCGCCAACGTGATCTACGCCGACCTGTAGGAGCTTTAGTGCGAATGTCCCGCCTGCTGTTGGCAGGTGCCTTGGCCGTCGGCGCGCTGACCGCGGTCCCCACCGCGGCTCACTCCGACCCGGTGCACTACTACGTCGCGCTCGGGGACTCCCTGTCCAGGGGCTACCTGCCGGGCTCGGGCGACACCAACCAGGGCTACGTCGACGACCTGTACGTCACGCTGCACCAGAAGGATCCGACGCTGCAGCTGGTCAAGCTGGGCTGCAGCGGCGAGACGACCGGCACGATGATCAACGGCGGTAACTGTGGCTATACGGCCGGATCGCAGCTCGCCGCGGCCGAGCAGTTCCTCGCCGCCAACCGCGCGAACGTCACGTACCTGACGATCGATATCGGCGCGAACGACGTCGACGGCTGCGCGCCGGCGGGTTCGATCGACGCCGTATGCCTCGTCCAGGGCGCCCTTACGATCACCCAGAACCTCAACACGATCCTGTCGCGGCTCAGGGCGGCCGACGGTGGGTTGCCGCGGTCTGTCGGCATGACTTACTACGACCCGTTCCTGCAGTACTGGCTCACCGGCCTACAGGGCCAGCTGATCGCGACGGCGTCGGTCGGGTTGCTGACGACGATCAACGCCGCGGAGAGCTTGGAATACACGGCCTACGGCTTCACGATCGCCGATGTGTTCTCGGCGTTCGACACAGCCGGTTTCGTGCCCTTCACCTCGGTGCCCGGCCACGGTTCGGTGCCGGCGAACGTCGCCACCATCTGCCGGCTGACGTACATGTGCGACCTGCAGAACATCCACGCGAACGTGGCGGGCTACCAGGTGATCGCGCAGACCTTCGCGGCCAAGCTCAACTAGCGGCCTCCGGAGCGGGACGCGGCGGGAGCAGTCGGGTCAGTCGCTCGGCGAGCCAGCTCTCGAACCGTCTCGTGCTCCATTTCCGGACGTGCACCAACCGGTGATAGAGGCTCGGTGCCATCAGCAGCCACAGCTCGTCGGCGGCCGAGTGCGGATCGAGCCCGTCGCGAAGCGAGCCCTTCCGGCCGAGATCGGCGACGGTTCGCCGTGCCGCGACCAGCCGCTGCTTCTCGCTGGTCTCCCACAGCTCACGCAGGCCCGGCTCCCCGCTGGCCGCCGCGCCGTGCACAACGTCGTCGAGCAGGGCGTAACGGCGGCCGACCGCCGTGACGTGCCGCGCCAGCAGCTCGACCACCCGATAGGGATCGGGCTCGGCACGTATCAACTGCACGGCCGGCCGCTCCTCGACACTGACGGGCTCGTCGTCGCCGGCGAGCGCAACGTCGCGGACGGCAGCGAGCAAGGTCTGCTTGTTGCCGACGGCGGCGAACACCGTGGGCTTGCTTACGCCGGCGAGCGAGGCCACTTGGTCGAGGGTCGTCGCGCCGTAGCCCTGCGCGAGAAACAGCTCGCGCGCGGCGGCCAGCACGGCACGGCGGGTCCGCGCCGCCTGCTCGTCGCGCAGTGGCGAGGAGTACGGCCGGCCGGAGTCCTTGACGGCGGTCACGCTGCGAGCCTACCGTCCAGTTGTTCGTTAGATGATCAGTAGCCCAACAGGTCACGATCGCCCGGGAGGTGCCCATGTCGGAGAATTTGCCGGCACTGCCCGATCCCGCTGCGGCGCATCGGCACAGTTCACGCTGCTATTGGGATCTGGCCGAGTGCCGCTGGGCCTGCCCAGGGTTTGACCAGGTGCCAGTTTCCGTCGGCGGTCGACCGCTCGGGCCTGTCGAGCAGGCGACGGGCGACTCGTCAGCTCGCGGCAGCAGCGGGCAGTAGGTTCAGCGCGGTCGACGCGAAGTGTGAGTGCACCCGGTCGTCAACGGGGTCGTGCGCCGGGTCTTCGTGCACGACCAGGTGCCGGTACAGCGTGTCGCGCTGTGCCGGCACGCGTCCCGCGCCGCGAATAAGGTCGATCAGCTCGCCGCGGTTGGAGCGGTGACGCGCGCCCGCCGACGAGACGACGTTCTCCTCGAGCATCACCGAGCCCAGATCGTCGGCACCGAAGTGCAGGGTGAGCTGGCCGATGTCCTTGCCAGTGGTCAGCCAGGACCCCTGCAGGTGGTTGACGTTGTCGAAGAACAGCCGTGCCACCGCGATCATCCGCAGGTACTCCAGACTCGTCGCCTGGGTCTTGCCGCGCAGGTGGTTGTTCTCCGGCTGGTAGGTCCACGGGATGAACGAGCGGAAACCGCCGGTGCGGTCCTGGACGTCGCGGATCATGCGCAGGTGCTCGATGCGCTCGGCGTTCGTCTCACCCGTGCCCATCATGAAGGTTGCGGTCGACTCGATACCTAGGCCGTGCGCGGTCTCCATCACCTCCAGCCAGATCTCGCCGGACTCCTTCAGCGGGGCGATCGCGGTGCGCGGGCGCCGCACCAGGATCTCGGCACCGGCACCGGCGAACGAGTCGAGTCCGGCCTGCTTGAGCCGGCTGATGACCGTCGCGAAGTCGAGGTTCGACGTGCGGCTGATGTGTACGACCTCGGATGCCCCGAGCGAGTGCAGCACCAGTTGCGGGAACTGCTGCTTGATCGCTGCGAACGTCGCCTCGTACCAGTCCATACCGAGCTCGGGCGAGTGCCCGCCCTGCAGCATGATCTGGGTGGCGCCGAGGTCGACGGCCTCGGCACACCGGCGCAGGATCTCCTCGAGGTCGTGCGTCCAGCCCTCCTCGTGTTTCGGCGCGCGGTAGAACGCACAGAACTTGCATGCCGTCACGCAGACGTTGGTGTAGTTGATGTTGCGGTCGATGATGTACGTCGCGATGTTGTCGGGATAGCGGCGGCCGCGGACGGCATCGGCCGCCTCGCCGAGCGCGTGCAGTGGCGCGTCGGTATAGAGGCGAAGTGCCTCGTCGGCCGTGATCCGGCCACCGTCGGCGGCATGGGCGAGCAGCTGGGATGTCGCACGCGTCATGCACAGGAGCCTACGGCGGCCCCACCCGGCCGGCGCGGCGCGGTCAGACCTCGGCGAACGCCGGCAGCACCGACGACGGCACCGCTCCCGTCGCGGCCGCGCGGCGGCTGAACTCGACAAGGCCCTCGACCTGGCGCGCACCGAGCGAGAAGTCCAGCGTCCGGAAGTAGTTAGCCAGCGTCGCGGCGTCGAAGACTTCCCATCGCGCCGCCTGTGCGGCCACGTCCTCGACGTGGGAGAGAGCCTCGTCGCGGCTGCGCACGAACATGGAGTGCACGTCCTTCACCAGGCCGGGATTCGCCTCCGCATACTCGCGGCGCGCTGCCCAGACAGCGAACACCATCGGCAGGCCGGTCCAGTCGCGCCAGACCTGACCGAGGTCGTGCACGGCGAGGCCACGGCGCGGGGCGTCGTAGGTCGCACGGAGGGCGGCGTCGCCGATCAGCACCGCGGCGTCGGCTTCCAGCAGCATTGCGGTGAGATCCGGCGGGCAGACGAAGTAGTCGGGGTGCGCTCCGTAGGTCTCGGCCAGCCACATGCGGGCGAGCAGGACCGAGGTGCGCGACGTCGAGCCGAGCGCCACCCGCCCGCTGCCGAGCGAGGACAGCGACACCTGGCTGACCAGGTTCACCGACAGCACCGGGCCGTCCGAGCCCACGGCCAGATCGGGCAGCAGCACGAGGTCGTCGGCGTTGCGCAGGTACTCGACGAGCGAGATGGGACCGACATCGAGCTCACCGGCGACGAGCATGTCGTTGAGCCGGTCCGGGGTGTCCTTGGTCAGTTCGACGTCGAGCAGGGCACCGGAACGCACCAGGCCCCAGTAGATCGGCAGGCAGTTCAGGAACTGGAT
>JAODNL010000299.1 GCA_025465405.1 Pseudonocardiales bacterium
GCGCAGCAGCATCACCAGGCGCGAGCGGGTGTATTCCTCGAATGTCACCAGCGGACCGTCCTCAGTAATCGGCATTGATCGGCGCAGCCGTCACCCCCTACACGAACCAGCCAGGACGATCTGCTGCGCTCCGACCGAACTAGCTTCGCGACGAAGGTTGTTGGTAGTGGCGGGTAGGGGTGAGTCGTCGCAGGGTAAGGAGCAGTCCTGAGCCTGTTGCGAGCAGGAGCAGGTCCCGCATCCCGGAGTGACCTGGTCTGCCCGGTGAGGCTACCTTGACTTGACCACGTCAACCTAGGGCGGCCGCCTGAACCGTCGGCGTTGCCCGCGCGGCACGGGTCTGGCCTGGGGGGACTGCCCGCGCCCGGTCCGCCGCGAGTCAGGCTGCGACGATCCGGGCGAGCGGGGCTATGCCCGGATGAGGGCTGCTGCGCGTTCGGCTATGGCGTAGACGGTTGCGTTGGTGTTCGCGGAGATCGATGAGGGCATGACGGAGGCGTCGGCCACCCGAAGTCCGCTGATGCCGTGCACGTGCAGGTCGGTGTCCACGACACCGTCGTCGGCGAGGCCGATCCGGCACGTGCCTGCGTAGTGCGAGTAACTACGAAGATTCGTTCGCGCGTAGGCGCGGATGCTCTCCTCGTTCTGCACCTCGAGGCCGGGAAGCACCTCCTCGCCACGCCACCGGTCCAGCCCCGGCGCGCCACCGATCTTGCGGGCCGCGCGCAGGCCGGCGACTACCGCGTCGAGGTCGTGGGGTTCGGTGTAATAGTTCGGGTCGATCACCGGTGCCGTGCCTGGCGACGCGTCGGCCAACCGGACCGAGCCTCGACTGTCCGGACGCATCAGTGCGACCACGATCGTGTAGCCGGCGCCCATGTCCGGGCCGGGCAGAGTGTCCTCACGAAGTGGCACGTCGACGAACATGATCTGGAGATCCGGCGTGTCGATGGCCGCATTGCTGCGGATCAGCCCCATTGCTTCGCCGTGGTTGTTCACCCCGGCGGGCACCGGCTGCGCCGAGCGATAGACGATCCCGGACATCGGGTGGTCGTGGAGATTCGCGCCGACGCCGGGCAGGTCCACGACGACATCGACGCCGACCTCGTGCAGGTGGGACTGCGGACCGACGCCGGACAGCATCAGCAGTTGCGCGGAGCCGACAGTACCGGCGGTCAGTACGACTTCGCCCGTGCAGCCGGCCGCGAACTCCTCGGTGCCCACGCTGTACTCGACTCCTATGCAGCGCCCTGCGTGCAGCCGCACCTTGTGCACCAGTGCGTCGGTCACGACGCGCAGGTTGGGGCGGCCGAGTGCCGGCGTGAGGTAGGCATCAGTGGCGCTCTGTCGCCGGCCTGCGACGATGTTGAGGTCGCACCAGCCGAAGCCTTCCTCCAGTCCGCCGCTGAGATCGACTGCTCGGCGATACCCGACCTCGATCGCTGAAGCCAAACCCGCCTCGGCGATCGGATGACGGATAGTCGCCGGACCCACTGTCAGGGGACCTGCGATGCCTCGTATGGCCGGATCGCGTCCCTCAGCGTCCTCGCTGCGCCGGAAATAGGGCAGCAGGTCCTCGAAACCCCAGCCCTTCGCACCGGCGGTGACCCACGCGTCATAACTGCTGCGGTGTCCACGCACGAAGTTCATGGCATTGATGGCGGAGGATCCCCCGAGTCCGCGCCCGCGGGGCCAGTGCAGCGTTCTGCCGGTGGCGGCCTGCGGCACGGTTGTGTCGGCCCAGTCCGCCGAGGTCCCCTGCAGGCTCGGCCAGGCTGGAGGCACCGCCATGGCTGGCGACGGGTGCTGGCTGCCTGCCTCCAGCAGCAGCACGCGCGCGCCGTTATCTTCCGACAGCCGCGCCGCAATCACACAGCCGGCCGTCCCGGCACCGACGACGATAAAGTCATAACCGTCCTTTACAGATGTCAACGTCCTCAGCTCCCTGACGAATTCGAGACGATGGGGATATCGACGAGGGCTCGGTCCGGTGCCTCACTTTCGGCGACAATGTGCTGAAGCGTTCTCACAAGCATTCCGCTGTTCCCTTTCGTTGGCGCCGTGCTGCGGGTGCCGTGCTGTGCGTGCCGCAGACCCGGGTGCGGGACGTTGTCCGGCCTCTTCCGGACGGTGCCGGGTCTCCATCCCCGGAATGGAGGATCTCGCTCGCTCCGCCGAACTCAGCCCGTCACGGAGCGGTGTGATCGTGCAGGGTGTGCGGGTAGATGTGCAGCTGGGCGGCGATCTGGTCGGTTGGGCGTCGTGTCGGAGCAGCCTCCGAGGTCGCCCGGTTTATCGCTGTGCGTGGGTGTGCGACGTGAGTGTGTGGGGTCGGCGCGGGCGTGCGGATCGCGAGGGGGACTGGGTCCCCGACTTCGGCTGCCAGAGGAGCATCACGGCCACGGCGAGTCCGAAGGCGGCGGCGGAGTACTCGGCGACCTCGGCGAGTATCTCCGACGACCCGGTGGGCGTCTCCTTCACGCCGAACAGCCCATGCACGACCGAGATCCAGAACGCGACGACGGTCGCTGCTCCGAATCCGGCGGCGGCAAGGGCGGGTAGCCAGTGGCGCCAGACG
>JAODNL010000349.1 GCA_025465405.1 Pseudonocardiales bacterium
GTGGGTTGGCCGCCGTGACGCGGACCAGCGTCGCGAGTACCTCGCCGACTGCGCGCAGGCTCACCGCCCGGTAGAGGTCGTTCTTGTCCGCGAAGTAGCGGTAGATCACCGGCTTGCTGGTGTTGGCCACCGATGCGATCTGGTCCATGCCGACCGACGCTCCGTGCCGGCCGATCGCGAGCACCGCGGCGTCGATCAGCTCCTCGCGACGGGCGGCCCGGTGGGCGGTCCAGCGGGAGCTGCGCCCGTCGGACTTCGGCTTGGTGCCCAGGCGGGCCTTCGTTTCCAGCGCGCCGAGAGCGCCATGCACGACCTCGCTGACGGACTCGATTCCCTCCGCAATCACCCGCGCGAGCTGGTTCGGCTCGGTAGCCGGCGGCTGGTCCGGGCCGCTCGTAACCGGCGACACAGGCGGCTTCACGCTACTCAAAGTAGCGGATACCGTTGGGTAACCACAGCAGCCGAAAGGAGCCCCGTGAGCACTCGTCGAGCCGCGATCCTGGGCGGCAACCGGATCCCGTTCGCCCGCTCGAACGGGCCCTACTCGCATGCGTCGAACCAGGACATGCTGACCGCCACCATCGACGGGCTGGTCGCCCGTTTCGGGCTGCAGGGTGAACGGGTCGGCGAGGTGGCCGCTGGCGCGGTGCTCAAGCACAGCCGCGACTTCAACCTCACTCGCGAGTCCGTCCTCGGCTCGCGGCTGTCGCCGTACACGCCCGCCTACGACGTGCAGCAGGCGTGCGGCACCGGCCTGGAGACCGCGATCCTCGTCGCCAACAAGATCGCGCTCGGGCAGATCGAGTCGGCCGTCGCGGGTGGCGTCGACACGACCTCCGACGCGCCGATCGCCGTGAACGAGGGCCTGCGTGAGGTGCTGCTGGACGTCAACCGAGCCAAGACGGTGGGTGGGCGTCTGAAGGCGTTGTCCCGGCTGCGGCCTCAGCAGATCGTGCCGTCGATACCGGCGAATTCCGAGCCGCGCACCGGCATGTCGATGGGCGAGCACCAGGCGATCACGACCCTGGAGTGGGGCATCAGCCGCAAGGATCAGGACGAGCTAGCCGCCGCGTCGCATCAGCATTTGGCCGCCGCATACGACCGTGGGTTCTTCGACGACCTGGTGACACCGTTCCTCGGCCTGACGCGCGACCAGAACCTGCGTCCGGACTCAACGGTGGAGAAGTTGGCGACGCTGCCGCCGGTCTTCGGTCGCCACCTGGCCGGCGACGCGGCCACGATGACGGCGGGGAACTCGACGCCGCTGACCGACGGCGCGTCCACCGTGCTGCTGGCCAGCGACGAATGGGCCGCCGAGCACAAGCTCCCGGTGCTCGCGCACCTCGTCGATGCCGAGACCGCCGCGGTCGACTACGTGCACGGCGACCGCAAGGCCGACGGACTTCTGATGGCGCCTGTGTACGCACTTCCCCGGCTACTGGCCCGAAACAAGCTGAGCCTGCAGGACTTCGACCTCTATGAGATCCATGAGGCGTTCGCGTCGACCGTGCTGTGCACGCTCGCCGCCTGGGAGGACGCCGCGTTCTGCCGGCAGTACCTCGGCCTGGATGACGCGCTCGGCTCGATCGACCGGACGAAACTGAACGTCAACGGCTCGTCGCTGGCCGCAGGTCACCCGTTCGCGGCGACCGGCGGTCGCATTCTGGCCAGCCTCGCCAAGCAGCTGCACGAGAACGGCGGCGGCCGCGGGCTGATCTCCATCTGTGCCGCCGGTGGGCAGGGCGTCGTCGCGATCCTGGAGGTGTGAGCCGATGCCTGATCGCTATCTCGACCTGGTCAACTCACCGCTCGGCTCCGCGGTCGCCTCGCGGGTCGGCCTGCCCCGGCCTGCGGTGCTGCGCCGGTATCAGGCCGGCGACCCGCTGCTGCCGGGGCCGCTGCTGCTCGGCTCGACCTCCGGAGCGGCGCCGGCCGAGCTCGTGGATCTGCTCAAGTCCGTCGGCGCCGACGTGCGCGACGCGCAGACCGACGACGACCGGTGGGGCGCGCTCGTCCTCGATGCCACCGAGATCCGCACGCCCAGCGACCTGGCCGGGCTGCGGACGTTCTTCGCGGGCCGGTTGCGGCAGTTGCTGCCGTCCGGCCGGGTACTCGTGCTCGGCCGGGCGCCTGACGGCGCGGATATTGCGACCGACGCCAGCCGCCAGGCACTCGACGGTGTGGTCCGCTCGATAGCGAAGGAACTGCAGCGCGGCGCGACGGCGAACCTGCTGCTCGTCGACGAGCCGGCCGGCACCGGCACGTCCGTCGAGTCGGCCCTGCGCTTCTTCCTGTCCGGCAAATCCGCCTACGTCGACGGCCAGCCGGTGCGGCTCGGATCGGGCGAGGCTCCCGCGCCGGCCGACTGGGACCATCCGCTCGCCGGCAAGACCGCTCTCGTCACCGGCGCGGCGCGCGGAATCGGCGCCGCGATCGCGGGCGTGCTCGCGCGCGACGGCGCCAGCGTCATCGTCGCCGACCTGGCACAGGCGGGAGAGGGTCTGGCCAAGGTGGCCAACCGGCTCGGCGGCACGACCCTGCACCTGGACGTCGCGTCGCCCGACGCGCCCGAGCGGCTGCTGGCTCACCTTGCCGCGCACACCGAGGGTCTGGACATCCTGATCCACAACGCCGGCATCACGCGGGACAAATTGCTGGCGAACATGAAACCCGACCAGTGGGATTCTGTGATCGCGGTCAATCTCGAGTCGCAGCTGCGCATCAACGACGCGCTATTGGGCAGTCGTCAGCTCCGGGACCAGGCCCGGGTGGTGTGCCTGTCCTCGACGACGGGCCTGTCCGGCAACCGCGGGCAGACCAACTACGCCGCCACGAAGGCCGGCGTCATCGGCCTGGTGCGTTCGGCAGCCGCCGCGTTCGCGTCCCACGGCGACTCGACGATCAACGCCGTCGCGCCCGGCTTCATCGACACCGAGATGACGGCCAAGATGCCGCTCGCGACACGTGAAGTGGCTCGGCGGCTGTCCAGCCTGCAGCAGGCGGGACTGCCCGTCGACGTGGCGGAGGCGGTGGCGTGGTTGAGCTCGCCTGGCGCCGGCGGCGTCAACGGCCAGGTGCTGCGGGTCTGCGGTCAGAACCTCGTCGGCGCATGAGAACGCTGAGTTCGCCGCCGTCGCTGGGTCCGCTCTACGCGCGCGCGGCGTTGACTGCTCGCCTGCACCGTGGGGACACGCTGCCGGATTCCGTGTACGCGGTCGCTGATCAGCGCATAGACCGCGAGCGCCTGGCGGCGTACCAGCGGGTGTGCGGCTTCCGGGTCGCCGACATCCTGCCGCCGACGTACCTGCACGTGCTCGCGTTCCCCCTGTCGGTGGCGCTGATGGTGGACACGGCATTTCCGGTCCCGCTCGTCGGCCTGGTCCACGTGGCCAACTCGATCACCGTCGCTCGACCGGTCCGGTCGGACGAGCTGGTGTCGTTCACGGTTCGCGCTGCGGATCTGCGGCCCCATGCCGCAGGTCGCCAGCTCGACCTGATCGCCGAAGCGACGGTCGACGGGGCGACGGTCTGGACTGGGCGTAGCACCTACCTGCGGCGCGGGAAGCCCGCCGGTCCGGCTCGGGAGCGCACAAGTCCCGCCGAGCGCGCCGAGCCGGGCGGCGCGGTGTCCTACGTCCGAGTGCCGGAGGACATCGGGCGCAGGTACGCGGCGGTCTCCGGCGACCGGAATCCGATCCACCTGCACGCCCTGACGGCTCGGGCGTTCGGGTTTCCGAAGGCGATCGCGCACGGCATGTGGCTGAAGGCACGCACCCTCGCCTCGCTCGAGGGTCGTCTGCCCAACGCGCTCACCGTTGACGTCGCGTTCAAGACGCCGGTGCTGTTGCCGTCCGCGGTTGCTATCGCCGCGCAGCGGAGTGGTGCCGGGTGGGAGTTGGACGTGCGCAACGCCCGCTCCGGCAAGCCGCACCTGACCGGCACCGTCGCGTAGCCCATCCCTTTCCCCGCTGCCGCCCGATTTGAGCGCCGAAAACGGTCAGGCGCGGGGAAAGGCGTGCGCGACAGCGGTCAGGTGCGGGGAAAAGCGTGCGGGAAGAGGGGCTAGCGGCGGGTCGGGCTGCGGCTGATCCGCGATCCGGCCAGGGTGAATCCGAACAGGACGCAGGCGATCACGAACAACCAGAACAGGCCCTTGATGACGAACCCGACGATGCCGATCGCGATCCAGATGGCGACGAGTACCAGGACAACTTTGAGTACAGACACGGCCAACCCCTTTTGATAGGCATGGTAGCCGCGCGACATGAGGACGAGACCTGACGTTTTGCCGCCGATCTTGATGCTGACCCTGCGCTATGCCGCGCCGTGGGCATCAAGATCGCGGATCAGGCAGCCGATGCGGCCTTCTTCGCGCCGAACGTGACGAGCCGCTGGTAGCGCGGGCCGAGCAGCCGCACGACGGCGTCGAGTAGCTTCGCGTCGAGCCCGACGACCGCGCGGGCCCGGTCGGCGCGAACTGCCCGCAGGATTGATCGGGCCGCCGCGTCAGCCGACGTCTTCGCGAGCTTCGTGTCGAAGACCCGCGCGAGCTCTGCGGGGTCGAGACTCTCGACGGCGCCCGCGTTGCGTGCGATCGCGGTCTTGATGCCGCCGGGGTGCACGCAGGTCACGCGTACCGGGTGGCCGGCAAGCAGCATCTCCTGTCGCAGTGCCTCGGTGAAGCCGCGGACGGCGAACTTCGCCGCGTTGTAGGCGCCCTGCCCCGGAACGGCCAGCAATCCGAAGAGGCTGGAGACGTTGACGACATGCCCGTCGCCGGAAGCGATCACGTGGGGCAGGAACGCCTTCGTGCCGTTCACGACTCCCCAGAAGTCGACGTCCATGACGTGTTCGATCTGCTCGAACGTCATCTCCTCGATCGGGCCGGTGAAGGCGACGCCGGCGTTGTTGATCACGATGTGGACCGCGCCGTACTGGGCGACGACGGCGTCGGCGTACTCGAGCATCGCGGCCCGATCCGTGACGTCGAGCCGGTGTTCGTGAACCTTCGCTCCGATCACGCGCGCGTGGCTGGCGGTCTCGGCCAGGCCGAGCTCGTCGACGTCGCTGATCGCCAGGCGCGCTCCGCGCCGTGCCAGTTCGTAGGACAGCGCCCGGCCGATGCCGGAGCCCGCACCGGTGACCACGACCACCTTGTCGTGGAGGCGCGTCATGCCGGCACCGCATCGGCTCCGCGGGTCACGCGATCGGCTCGTACTGCCGTTCGGTAGGCAGCGAGATCGAACCGGCGGGTGATGCGGCGGAAGGCGAACGTGAAGCTCGGCCAGAGCGTGGTGTTGTTCCCATGCTCGTCCAGGTACCAACTCGCGCAGCCGCCGGTAGTCCATACCGTCTGCCTCATGCGCTTCTGCAGCGTGGCGTTGTAGTCGCGCTGCGCGTCGTCGCGGACCTCGAACGTCGCCAGACCATGGCGGTCCATCTCGCGCAGCGCGCTGGCCAGGTAGTTGATGCCGGATTCGGCCATGTAGATCATCGAGCTGTGGCCGAGGCCCATGTTGGGGCCGATCACGAAGAGCATGTTCGGAAACCCCGCGACCGTTGCTCCCTTGTAGGCCTGCTGGCCGCGCTCGCGCCACACGTCGCCGAGCACCCGGCCGCCGATGCCGGTGATCAGCTCGTACGCGGGCGAGTCGGTCACGTGGAAGCCGGTGGCCACCACGATGGCATCGACCTCGCGGACCGTGCCGTCCGTGGTGACGATCGCGTTCGGGCGCACCTCGGCGATGCCGTCGGTCACGAGCTCGACCTGCTCGCGCGTGAGCGTCGGATACCAGTCGTTGGAGATCAGGACGCGTTTGCAGCCCATCTGCCAGCTCGGCGTGACCTTGGCCCGCATCGCCGGGTCCGGGACCTGCCTCGCGATGTGCCGTTCGGCGATCCGTTGCGCGGCCAGCAGGATCTTCGGCTGGAAGGCGAAACCGAGCACGAAGGACTCGCGTCCCCAGTAGATGGCCTCGCGAGCGATGCGCTGAAGCCCAGGAATGTACTTGTACGCAAGGCTTTCCGGTTTCGAGTAGGCACGGTCGCGGCGCGGCATGATCCACGGTGCCGTGCGCTGGTAGATATCCAGGTGGCCGACGACCTTCGCCATCTCCGGCACGATCTGGACCGCCGAAGCGCCGGTTCCGATGACGGCTACGCGCTTGCCGGTGAGGTCTGCCTCGTGGTTCCAGCGCGACGAGTGGAAGATCTCGCCCTGGAACGAATCGATGCCGGCGACGTCGGGTAACGCCGGCTCGCACAGCGCGCCGATGGCCGGGACGAACACGTCGGCGGTAAACGGGCCGCGCGTGGTCTCGACGGCCCAGACGGCCGCATCCTCGTCCCACCTCGCCGAGGTGAGCTCGGTGTCGAAGAGGTGCTTGTCGAGCACGCCGTATTTGACGGCTGTCCGACGCAGGTAGTCCTGGATCTCCCACCCCGGCGAGAACGACCGCGACCAGTTCGGATTCAGCTCGAACGAGTACGAGTACAGGTGTGACGGGACGTCGCAGGTGGCGCCGGGATAAGTGTTGTCGCGCCAGGTTCCACCCACCTCGCTGCCCCGCTCGATCACGAGGAAGTCGGGTCGGCCGTCCTGGGTGAGCTTGATGGCGGCCCCGAGGCCGGCGAAGCCGCTGCCGACGATGAGCACGCCGACGTGACGGGCTTCCTGCGAGACTGCCTGCGTCATGGCGTCGACCGTAACGACGAATTGAATCAGGGTCAATAGCTAGTTGGCTGTCGTTCAATAGCCGCGTAGGGTCGTCGTCGTGGCCCCTGACAAGCGCATCCGGCTCAGCCCCGAAGCCCGGCGCGCGCAGCTCATCGAGTTGGGTGTGGAGATGCTGGCCACGCGCACGCTCGACGAGCTATCCGTCGAGGACATCGCGCAGCAGGCCGGTATCTCGCGGGGGCTGCTGTTCCACTACTTCTCGTCCAAGCAGGAGTTCCACC